>DATKUQ010000105.1:0-2150 GCA_035530495.1 Burkholderiales bacterium | reverse complement strand
CGTTCCGGCGCGCGTGCCAACGACCTCAACGGTGTCATGCGCGGGGTCGCTGCAAGACTCTCCGACCACGAAATCGACGCTGTCGCGGATTACATCGACGGCCTGCACTAGGCGCGTCGGGCAATACGAAGGAATGTCTCTTCGCGTGCTGTCCTAAGTCAGGCATCCGGCGCTAATCCTGTCGCGCACTAAAAAACTGTTTAAGGGCGAGGGGAAGCGGCCACGCTTCCACGGATCTGCGTGCTCCAACATTGATTGCATGCCGGGCGATACGCATCAATTCCGGGAGATCAGGCGAGCCGCCGTCTGCTCGCCGGCGCCGTGCCGCCGATTCCAGCTGAATTTCGCTGGTCATGGAATAAATACGGCTGCCGCGCTGTTTAGCAAGCTCGACAACCTTGTTCTTATAGGAGAACGCCATGAGAAACGTGTTTGTGGCAGCATTGCTGACAGTGTTCCTGACCGCCTGCGCCAGTATGGGCGGGGCGCCGATGGGGGCGAAATACGAAAACGGAATGCTGGTGAATTCCGCGGGCATGACGCTTTACACTTTTGCCAAAGATGTCGCCGGCAGCGGCAAAAGCGCGTGCAACGGCGTTTGCGCCGAGAACTGGCCGCCGTTGCGCGTGAGCGGATCCGAGCAGGCCTCGGGCGATTGGTCCGTGATCACGCGCGATGACGGTACCCAGCAATGGGCCTACAAGGGCAAGCCGCTCTATCTCTTTATCAAGGACCATAAGCCCGGCGACAAGACTGGCGACGGCTTCAAAAACGTCTGGCACGTCGCAAGGCAATAGCTTTGGTGTTGCTATGATGCGCTGATGGACAGCACGGAGATCGCGGCGCATATCCCCCGCCTGCGGCGCTACGCGCGCGCGCTGGCCGGGGACAGCGACCGGGCCGACGACTTGGTACAGGACACGCTCGAGCGCGCCCTCGCCAAGTTTCATCTTTGGCGCCGCGGCAGCGACATGCGCGCCTGGATGTTCGCAATCATGCACAATGTGTTCATCAACCAGCTGAAGCAGCGGCGCGAACTTGCGCTGGACGAAGCGGCCGACGCGAGACTGGAAGGCGCACCGCGCTCCGATTCCCTGGAACTTCGCGACCTCGATGCGGCGCTCAAGCGTCTGCCTGCGGAGCAGCGCGAGGTGCTGCTGCTGGTGGGGCTGGAGCAGCTCAGTTATTCCGAGGCGGGTCAGGCCCTGAACGTACCGGTCGGCACGGTAATGTCGCGCCTGTCGCGCGGACGCGAACGACTGCGCGTGCTGATGTCCGGTGCGGCGCCGGCGACCAACCTCAAGCTGGTGAAATGAACGATATCACTGAAGCCGATCTGCATGCATATGCCGACGGGCAGCTGGAAGAAGCGCGCCGCCTCCAGGTGGAAGCACGCTTGGCGAACGACGCAGAGGCGACCGAGAGCGTGCGCATCTGGCGTGAACAGAACGAGGCGCTGCGCGCCCTTTACAACCCGGTGCTCAATGAACCGATGCCGCAGCGGCTGGTCGCCGCCGCGACCCCGAGGAGGCGCTGGCCTTATTACGCCCTAGCCGCGGGGGCTTTGGGACTGAGTTTCGGGCTGGGCTGGATGGCGCGCGCTCACCGGGCCGATGGGTCGGTGGAGATTGCGGCCTTTCCGCATCGCGCCGCCGTTGCGTATGCCGTATATGCGCCGGAGGTGCGACACCCGGTGGAGGTAGGCGCGGACCATCAGGACCAACTGGTGAAATGGCTGTCAAAGCGCCTGGGGCACGAACTCAAGGTACCGATACTGACTCAGCAAGGGTTCGAACTTGTTGGCGGGCGGCTGTTGCCGGGAAGCACGGGACCCGTTGCGCAGTTCATGTACCAGAACGCCAAGGGAAAGCGTATCACGCTGTATGTGTCCCGCCGTCAGGTCGGGCCGCGCGATACCGCGTTCCGCTTCAGCCAGGAAGACAATATATCCGTGTTCTACTGGATCGACGGCACACTCGGCTACGCGCTGTCCGCGGAGATGCCCCGCTCGCGCCTCTTGGCAGTGGCCACCGCCGTTTATAAGCAGCTCAGCCCTTAGGGTCTGGTGACATTCACCGCATGGGACGCGTTGCCTCCAAATGCGGATGACTGCAAGGCGCGCGACGCCCCGAAGGAAGTCCTCCTGGGGG
>DATKUQ010000104.1:0-6174 GCA_035530495.1 Burkholderiales bacterium | reverse complement strand
TACGATCGAGAATGAGTTCGGACCGACGCAAGTCGAAGTGACCTTTGATCCGGGCATTGGTCTCGCCCAGGCCGACATGATGGTGCTGTTCCGCAGCGCCGTGAAACAGGTTTGCCGGCGGCACGGCCTGCACGCAACATTCATGTGCCGGCCGGGATTGCCCAATCTCTTTTCCAGCGGCTGGCACCTGCACCAGACATTGATCGACCGCAAAACCGGCGCAAACGCTTTCGTGCCTGCCGAAGAGGATGCGGCGCTGTCGCCGCTTGGGCTCAATTTCGCGGCGGGATTGCTCGAGCACGCCGCCGCCGCCTCGGTCTTTACGACGCCGACGATCAACGGCTACAAGCGCTTCCGGCCCTATTCGTTGGCGCCCGACCGGCGGATCTGGGGACGCGACAACCGCGGTGCGATGATCCGCGCTATTGGGGGAGCGGGAGATGCTGCCACCCGGTTGGAGAACCGCGCGGGCGAGCCGGCGGCCAATCCTTATCTCTATATGGCGTCGCAGATCCATGCCGGGCTCGACGGCGTCAATCGCGGGCTGGATCCCGGTGCGCCCGTCGACACGCCCTATGAGGCCGACGCACCGATGTTGCCCAGGAGCCTGATCGAGGCGCTCGCAGCGCTGCGCCAGAGCACGCTCTACCGTGAGGCGTTGGGTGATCGGTTCGTCGACTATATCGTCACGCTCAAGGAGGCGGAGGTCACGCGCTACCTCTCGGATGTAACCGACTGGGAGCATCGCGAATACTTCGACATCTTCTGAGCCGATCCCAGCAGAGGCCCAATGACCGCAAACGTGACCGCCCCCATGACCGCACAGCGACACATCGTTAAACGGCGCATCCATTTCGGCGACTGCGATCCGGCGCAGATCGTCTACTACCCGCGCTTCTTTGAGATGTTCGACCGGGCAACCGAGGATATGTTCATCGCCCACGGCATCGACTGGCAATGGATGCATGCCAATATCGACGGCTTCCTGGGCATGCCGATCCTCGAGGTGAATGCCAATTTCCGAATTCGGATCAACTTCGGCGACGAGATCGAAATTCACAACTGGGTCGGCGAGATACGCGAGAAGGTCTTCCGCATCGAGCACGAAATCTTTCGCGATGGCCAGTCGACCGCGACGGGCTATGAGCTGCGCGCCCTGGTGCTGCGCGACGAAAGCGCCGAACAAGGCGCGCGCGCCGCGCCACTGCCGGCATATCTGCTCGACAAACTGCCACGCTGAGGCGCTTGGTCGCCGGGATTGCCTCCCCAATCAGCGCGACCGATGCGCAGGCTGCACAGCGCCCATGAAGCCGCTGTGGTATTTCGGACGCGATTTTTCCGGCCCGTTCCGCTTATCATGCGCTGAATGCATGGCGGAGGGATCAGGCGCCCTCGCGCAACCGGAAATAGCGACGGATTTCGCATGGCTTCCAGCAAGAAACAGCTTCGACGCAGACGGGTCGTGCTGTTTGCGTTGGGGCCATTGCTATTGGCGGCTTACGGCGGCTACGCCTACGTCACCGGTGGGCGCTATGTGGAAACCGAGAACGCCTACGTCAAATTCGACATTCTGCCGGTCAGCGCCAATGTGGAAGGCCGGGTCGTGGATGTCGCCGTCGGGCAGAACCGGCGCATCGGCAAGGATGCGATCCTGTTCAAGATCGACGACCGGCCGTTTCGTATCAACGTCGCCGATGCGAATGCCGAACTCGACGTTGTCCGCAGCCGCATTCGGGCCTTGGTTGCGACTTACCGTCAGACCACGGTCGAGCTTCTGGAAGCGCGCGAGCGCACCGTTTTCTTCGAAAAAGAGTACACCCGGCAAAAAAAGTTGCGCGCGCGTGGCGTGGCAACCGCATCACGCTTTGAGAAGGCCGAGCTCGATCTTTCCCAGTCGCGCCAGCGCGAACGCACGCTCAAGGAAAAAGTAAACGTCGCGCTGGAAGAGCTTGGCGGATATCCCAATCGTGCGCCTGAGAAGCACGCGCTTTATCTGCGCGCCAGGGCCAAGCTCGACCAGGCGCTACTCGATTTGCGGGACACGGTGGTGCGGGCACCGTTCGAGGGTGTGGTCAGCAATCTTCGCTTGCAGGTCGGGCACCACGTCAAGCGCGGCGACAAGTTGTTCAGTTTGATCAGTACCCAACGGGTCTGGATCGAGGCCAATCTCAAGGAAACCCAATTGACCACCGTGCGCGTAGGACAGCCGGCGGAGATTGTAGCCGACGCGATGCCAAATATCGTCTGGCGCGCGCGCGTGGAAAGCATGGCCCGGGCGACCGGCGCCGAGTTCGCAATTCTGCCGCCCCAGAATGCCAGCGGGAACTGGGTCAAGGTGGTGCGGCGGCTGACGGTTCGGCTCACGTTCGAGAAACCCGAGGCGCGGCGGACGCTGCGTTCGGGCATGTCGGTACGCGTGCGTATCGATACGGGCCTTGAGCGCTGGCCGCTCAAATGGTTTCGCGCCACCTTCGGAGGAAAGCCCGCCAACAGGGTGCAGGCGGCGCACGGCGCCAATCGCCGGAAGGGTGGCAATCCCGCGTCGCAGACCTCTCAATGACCGCTGTCGCGGCGCCTGCGTTTGAAGCGCCGGGCTCGACACGGGCCCTGGTCATGATCGCCGCCGTGCTCGGCACCGGCATGACCGCGCTCGACATGACGATCGGCGCCGTGGCGCTGCCGCATATCCGCGGCACCTTCTCGGCAACCAAAGATCAAGTCGGCTGGGTGCTGACCTCATATATTGTCGCCACCGCGGTTATGATTCCGGCCAGCGGCTGGCTTGCAAACCGCTTCGGGCGCAAGGAAGTCTACATCACGGCGATGGTCGGCTTTACCGGCGCATCGGTGCTCTGCGGTCTCGCCCAGACGCTGCCGCAGGAGGTCGCATTCCGCGTGCTGCAGGGACTGTTCGGCGCGCCGTTGGTGCCGCTCTCGCAGACCATGATCCTCGACACCTATCCGACCGAAAAGCACGGACACGCGATCTCGATCTGGGGGTTCGGCGTCGTGCTGGGTCCGATACTGGGGCCGACACTTGGCGGCTATCTGACCGAAAATTTCGGCTGGCCGTGGATATTCTACATCAATGTGCCGATCGGCCTGGTGGCGATCATGGCGGCGGTCGCCGGATTGGGCCGGCGCGTTTCGCGGCCCCGCACAAGGCTCGACCTGCCGGGCTTTTTTATGCTCGCGATTAGCATCGCCGCGGTTCAGACAATGCTCGACCGCGGCGGGCGCGAGGACTGGTTCGAATCGACCGAGATCGTGATGTACGCGGTGATCGCGGGATTGGCAGCCTACACGCTCGCCGTTCATACCTTCACGACGCGCGAGAGTTTCATCAACAAGGAGATATTCAGGGATCGCAATTTCACCGTCGGGGCGATCCTGATCTTTGCGTTCGGCTTTATTCTGATGCCGCCCTTCGTCTTGCTGCCGCCATTCCTTCAGGAATTGCGGGGCTATCCGGTTTCCACGGTCGGCTTGATTCTGTCACCGCGCAGCATCGGTGTGATGGTGGGGATGATGCTGTCCGGCCGCCTGTTGGCGCGCACGGAGCCGCGGATCATCATGATCGCCGGGCTTTTGCTGACCGGTTGGTCGGGCTGGGATATGGCCAGCTGGACCGGAGATGTGGGAACGGAAGCGATCATCTGGAATGGGGTCATCCAGGGCTTCGGCATGGGGCTGATTTATTCGCCGATCTTCACGCTCACTTTTGTCACGCTCAATCCAGTGCTGCGCGGCGAGGCGACCGGGATCTTCCAGCTATTGCGCAATGTCGGCTCCAGCGTGGCGGTCGCGGTCTTTCTCACCCTGCTGGTCCGAAACACCACGATCAGCCGGGCGAGTTTGGTCAACAACATCACCGAATACAACGAGGCTTTGCGTGCAGCGGAGATCGCCGCGGCGTGGAGTCCGACGACGCCCCAGGGGCTCGCAGCAATCAACGCAGAGATCACGCGCCAGGCGGAGCTGATCGCCTACGCCAATGATTTCTATTTGCTGTGTTTCGTTACCCTCGCGATGATCCCGTTGGCGCTGCTCCTGAAGCGCCCGCCGAGACCGGCGCGCTGACCGATCGGAAGCAGCGCTGCTCTTGGAAGTGGCAGGGGCTCTTGGAAGCGGCGCTGCGCTATGCGGCCGCTGGCTTCGGCGTTTCCTTGCCGACGGCCTGGACCACCTCGACCGCGCGCCCGAGCGCGTTGGTGACCAATTCAGCCGCTGCCTTGTCGCCCTTGACGGTCGCGGCGATTGCCTGGCTGTGGAGGCGAAGCAAGGCAAGCAAGCGCTTGCTTGCCTGGCCAACGTCGACAATCGAGTTGACGACATGCGTCATCGAGTGCCCGATCGTTGCGAGCTGGGTCAACTCCTCGGTCTCGATCAACCGATTGATCTCGGTGACCTTCCGGACTAGTTCCTTGAGATCGGCGCTGGAAATCTTGGCTCGTGTATTGCCGGTGATCCCCGCTTCCAGGACCAGGGCTTTATCGCTGATCTCGGCCGATATTCTGACGACTCTGTGTGATTTGACAGTTTCGCGCGCGGCGGTAAGCGCGCCGACGTCGGCCACCGCTGCGGCATCCCCGGTCGCCTTGAAGCGCAATGAGTTGGGGACCTTGATCGCCGGCAGGTCTCCGGGTTTGCGGCGTTCAGGTTCGCGTCGGTCAGGTCCGATATAGCTCGTCGTGACGACGAAATCCCGGCGATTGTATATGAGGTTGGCCGTGCGCTCGGCAAGCACCTTTGTCGAGATCGGCTTGGCAATGAGATCGTCGGTTCCGGTCTGAAGGGCGCGAGATATCATGTCCTGTTCAGGCTTCCAGGTCAGCGCCATGATCACGACGTAGGGATCGGGACCCAGCCTGCCCTCGCGAATCTCGCGCACGATCTTGCAGATTTCATCAGTATCGGTGTCGATATCGATCAGCAAAAGGTCGATCGCATCGGTCTCGAGTAGCGAGATGATATTGTCGAGGCTTCGGCATTCGCGGATTTCGCGGAATCCGGTCGTCAGCAGCATTCCGCGCAAAAGCGTACGCATGCGCATATTCGGATCGAAATGCGCCACGCGGACCCGGTCCAGGGTCATTGCGGTATTTGATTGGCCCGTCACCATACTTGCGTAACCAACTCCCGGCGCCAAGCGGTGCCGCCTACCGGCGCTGCCGCACGTTTTCTGGGATTTTTAGACTAGTTGGAGCAAATGAATGCTACCTTAAGTATGCCTAAAATTGCTAGGATCTGACTAATTGCTGGTGCGGCCAGAGTGCCGTACAAACGCTGTGATTTTGGTCAAGGCAGCGGATTGGTCCAAGGCGCCGGCCGGCTCATACCGGGCACCAGGCGGAATAAAATGGTACTCGCCGGGAGGCCCGCGAGCGCCAAATGGACAGCGCCAGGCGGTGGGGAGACCCTTGCCGCCTCGGAAGGGTTGGTGGGCGCGGCTGGGATTGAACCAGCGACCCCCGCCGTGTGAATGGGGTTCTCTGAGTGAGAACTTAGTAATATCAGTCAGTTAGCTGGGCGCAGTCGTTGGCACATATCGAACAAGCCCGCTTAGTTCCGAACAAGGCCGAACTGGGCGGGCACATTTTGGGCGCAGTTGACTATCCCGAATTTATTCACTCGCGCACCCTCAACGATCGATTGGTTCATAACCTGAAGGCCGCAGGTTCAAATCCTGCCCTCGGTTTCGATCCTCTCAGAAGGTCCGCTGAAATTTCGGACCCATTCTGCGCGTACAGAAGCGGCTTCGTGCAAAACGCTTAGAAGTGATGTCCGCTTTCGGTCGGTGCTCTCAATTGGTCGGCGCAACACTTTATCTGAAAGGCAAAGATGGAGTGTTTGGTGATGGTTCAAATTCGTCGTCCAGGTTTAACCTCTGCGCAGAAGACGGAGCTGTGGGATCGCTGGCAGCGAGGCGAGTCGCTGAAGGCGATTGGTCGGGCGTTTGGTAAGCCGTCATCGTCTATTTATTGTCTGGTGTCGCCGCATGGCGGAATCCGGCCAGCGGAGCGGCGTCGCTCGCGGCTGGCGTTGACGCTGTCGGAACGTGAGGAGATATCGCGCGGGATTGTGGCGCAGCACTCGATCCGTTCGATAGCCAGGATTGTGGGCCGCGCGCCGTCGACGGTGAGCCGCGAGGTTCGCCGCAATGGCGGTTACGGT
>DATKUQ010000103.1:0-7738 GCA_035530495.1 Burkholderiales bacterium | reverse complement strand
GGTGAAACAGTCGGCCTCGACCACGACCGCGTCGCCGACGATGCGCTTGGCCGCAAAGCGACCGTTGTCCACCGATGGCGTGATGCGCTCTATCACCGCGCGCATGCGCCCGTCGTTCGTCTGCAAATCCGCGTCAGCCATTTTTCATTCGCCCTTGAACATGAGGACAGAAAGCGGCGGCAGCGTGACGGCTAAGGAGTGGAAGCGCCCGTGCGCTGCGACCGGGGACGCTTCGACGCCGCCCAGATTACCCATGCCGCTGCCGCCATAGAGCGTCGCATCGCTGTTGGCAATCTCGCGCCAGTAGCCGCCGCTCGGTACGCCGACGATATAGTTTGCGCGCGGCACCGGCGTGAAATTGCACAGCACCAGCACCGGCGCGCCGCCGCCGCGCGGCCTGCGCAGGTAGCTCAGCACGCTCTGCTCGCTGTCGTTGCAATCCACCCATTCGAAACCCTGTTGTTCGAAGTCGACCTGGTAGAGCGCGGGCTCGGCGCGGTAGAGCCGGTTGAGGTCGGCCACCCAGCGCCGCAGCCCCTCGTGGTCAGGATACTGCAGCACGTGCCACTCCAGGCTCTCGTCGTGGCCCCATTCGCGCCGCTGGCCGAATTCGCCGCCCATGAACAGCAGCTTCTTGCCCGGGTGCCCCCACATATAGCCGTAGAGCAGGCGCAGATTGGCGAACTGGCGCCAGGCATCGCCCGGCATCTTGCCGATCAGCGATCCTTTTCCGTACACCACTTCGTCGTGCGAAAGCGGCAGCACGAAATTCTCGTAGAAGGCATACCAGATCGAAAACGTGAGCTGGTCATGATGATACTTGCGGTGGATCGGATCCTGGCTCATGTATTTGAGCGTGTCGTGCATCCAGCCCATGTTCCATTTCAGGCCGAAACCGAGGCCGCCGATATACACCGGCCGCGACACCATCGGCCAGGAGGTCGACTCCTCGGCCATGGTCTGCACGTCGGGATGATCGCGATAGACCGCCTGGTTCAGCGTGCGCAGAAACTCCACCGCTTCGATGTTCTCCCTGCCGCCGTAACGGTTCGGCACCCACTCGCCTTCCTTGCGCCCGTAGTCGAGGTAAAGCATAGAGGCGACGCCGTCCACCCGCAGCCCGTCCACGTGGTAGCGGTCGAGCCAATACAGGGCGCTGGAAACCAGGAAGCCACGCACTTCGTTGCGGCCGTAGTTGAATATATAGCTGGTCCATTCCGGATGAAATCCCTGCCTCGGGTCGGCATGCTCGTAGAGCGCGGTGCCGTCGAAGTACACCAATCCGTGCTGGTCGCCCGGGAAATGCGACGGCACCCAGTCGAGGATGACGCCGATGCCGTGCTGATGCAGGGTGTCGACCAAGAACATGAAATCTTCAGGATTGCCGTAGCGCGCGGTCGGCGCGTAGTAGCCGGTGGTCTGGTAGCCCCAGGAGCCGTAGAACGGGTGCTCGGTGATGGGCATCAATTCGACGTGCGTAAAGCCCATCTCGCGCACATACTCGGCCAGGGGCTGCGCGATTTCGCGATAGCTGAGCGATCGGTTACCGTCCTCGGGGACGCGCCGCCACGATCCCAGGTGCACTTCGTAAATCGACATCGGCGCGTCGAGCGCATTGGCCCCGCGCCGCGCCTCCATCCACTGCGTATCATTCCACTCGTAGTCGAGGCTCCAGGCACGCGAGCCGGTCCGCGGCGGCGCTTCGGCTAAAAATGCGAACGGGTCGGCCTTGTCTACCTGATAACCGCCGATGCGCGATTCGATGCGGTACTTGTACGCCTGACCGTGCGTAACGCCCGCGACGAAACCCTCCCACACTCCCGATCCGTCCTCGCGCACCTGCAGCGGGTCGGCGTTGGCGTTCCATTCGTTCCAGTCGCCGATCGCCGCGACGCGCTGCGCGTTGGGCGCCCAGACGGAGAAATGCGCGCCGGCAACGCCGTCGCGTTCGTCAAGATGACAGCCGAACTTCTCGTACAGCCGCGCGTGGGTGCCTTCCTTGAACAGATAGATGTCGTGATCGGTCAACAAGATTGTTCTCCTATCGGGTTACCGTTGGCGCCACCGCGCTGCGGCCGCATTGGAGCAAGATGCTGCGGGAATCTGGGGCCCGGCTGCGCGTTCGGCTAAGCGGGCGGGGGGATTTCATTATGCTTGCGTCCCACCACGCCTGCCATCGGGCGCGCAGTGTCGCAACAATTGAATATGCGTAAAAAGGATAGCATAAGCCGAACCCCACGCCAAGCTCGGATCGCCTTCGCACCGCCACGGCAGCGCACATTTTGGTTCCCCGACAATACGTTAGCGCCGGCTTCCCGCACTTGGCGGCTGCCTGCCGCAGCAGGCGCCAACGCTTATTTAATGCCTCTCCCGGCAAGCCCCGCCACCGCCTCGGCGATCTTGTCCGCGAGCGCCGCGAGCGCCTTATCGTGCGCAATGACCAGCGGGGCAATGCCCGGGGCATCCACCTTCTCGACGAAAACCGAGCGCGCCTCGCGCAGCCGTGCGCCCGCGCGATTGCGCACGCTCCACGCCGCTTCGAGGGTGATGGACTTGCCCGGCACCGACTCGAAGCGCAGCACATCGATCAATACCCGGTACTTCGCATCCTGCGCGCCGAACTGATAATACGCCGCGACGTCTGCTGTTGGCAGGCGCCGCCCGACATCTTCCGCGAGCACCCGCGGGATCTCGCGTTTCAGCGGCTCCGCCCAACGGTCGGCGTCTGAAATCGCATAGCGGTCGGGCGCGACGCGCAGCACGATTTGCTGCCGGTCCAGCGCCTCGGGCACGCTCACCGGGCCGATCGCGACACGGCTGCCGTGCGTTGTGCTCGTTGCCGTCTCAGGGAGCGGCAGTTCGCCCGAAAGCGTGTAGTAGCGCGTTGGTAGCGGAGTCGCGCAGGCGGCGAGCGCGAGCAGCAACAGGGCGAGCGCGCCGCGCCGCTTCATTGCGGCTGCCTTTCGATGCGGCCGCGCAGGATCGCGCCCGGGTTGCGTTCGAGGTAATCGGCGAGGCTGCGCAGCGACTCCGCCGCGCGCGCAAACTGGCGCAGCGCATCGAGCAGCTGGCGCCGCATCGGCGCATTTTCGGCGAGCATGCCGTTGACGCCGGCGAGGCTGCGTTGCGCGTCGGCCAGTGTCTTTTGCGCACTCGCCAAGGTTTGGCTCAAATCGGCCAGCGTGCGCACCGCCTGCGGCGTGAGATCGCTGTCGACGTGGTTCACCGCACGATTGGTCGCTGCAAGCGTGGCCTGAAGCGCTTGCAGCGACTTGCGCGCATCGGCGACCGTACCCTCCAGCGGCAGCTTGTCCAGCTTGCGCGCGAGTCGCAGCAGCGTGGTCTGCAGTTCCTTCAGGCTGCTCGCGACGGTCGGGATCTCGGCACGCCCACCGCGCATGCGCACCGCCGCCTTGGGCGCATCCGGGAAGTAATCGAGCGCGACGTAGAGCTGGCCGGTGAGCAGGCTGCCGCTGCGCAGTTGCGCGCGCACGCCGTGCGCGACGAGCTTGTTTATCAGCGCGCCATGCGACAGCGCCTCCCGCTTTGCCTTGCCGAGCAGCCGGTCCGGATACAAGCGTACTTGGACCGGGATGCGCACGTCCCCGCTCTTTGCGTCGAAATCGACGCCGATAGCCGCGACCTCGCCGATCACCACGCCGCGGAAGTCCACCGGCGCGCCGATGGAGAGTCCACGAACCGATTCATCGAAAACCATGGTGTAGGTCTCCTCGGCGGTGTCGGGCAGGCGCATCGCGATGCTGCGGTCCGGGTAGAGCGCAAAACTCGCGTTCTCCTTCGCCGGCGGCGCCTGCGCCGACTCGGCCGGGGTCTGGAAAGCGACGCCGCCCAGCAGCAACGAGGCCACCGACTCGGTGTTGAGTTTTATGCCGCTCGCGTCGAGCGTCAGATCCAGGCCGCTTGCCTGCCAGAAACGCGTATCCGGCTTAACGAAGCGGTCGTAAGGCGCATTGACGAACACGCGGAACTGCACTCCCTTGCCATCCTGATCGAGTTCGTAGGCGACGACAGTGCCGACGTGGACGCGGCGGAAGTACACCGGCGAGCCGACGTCGAGCGAACCCAGGTCTTCGGCGTGCAAGGTGAAATGATGCCCGGGCCGGTCGATGGTGACGATAGGCGGAACGTCCAGCCCCACGAATGCCCGCCTCGATTCGCCGGATTTGCCCGGGTCCATGCCGATGTAGGCGCCCGAGAGCAGCGTGCCCAGGCCCGATATCTGGGTTGCGCTCACGCGCGGGCGCACCACCCAGAAGCGCGTATCGGCGACCAGGAAAGGCTCGGCCTCCTTGCTCAGCTCCACAGTCGCGACGACCCGCTTGCGGTCTCTCGAGAAGCCGACGGCGGTCACGCGGCCGATGTCCACGCTGCGGTATTTGACGCGCGTCTTCTGCGGTTCCAGCCCTTCCGCCGTGCTGAAGCTGATGGTGATCGTCGGCCCGCGCTGGAGCACCGCCTGCAGCGCAAGCCCGCCGCCGATCAGCGCGGCGACGATCGGAATCAGCCACACCAGCTGCAGCGACCAGCGCCGCTGCGGCGTCACGCGCGCCTCGGGAATGTCGGCGGAATCCGGCGGCTGCGGCATCTCGGCTATGGCTGCTCTCCCATGACGTCCCAGATCAGGCGCGGATCGAAACTCGCCGAGGCGAACATGGTGAGTACCACCACCGCGCCGAATGCCGCGGCGGCCGGCCCGGCCTGAATCGAGGCGAGCGTGCTGACATGGACCAGGGCCGCCAGTATGGTGACGACGTAAATGTCGAGCATCGACCAACGCCCGATGAACTCTATCACGCGATACAGACGCGTGCGCGTGCGCGGATGCCAGGTCGCGCGCAGCTGCACCGAGAGTGCGAGCACGGTGAGGGCGATCATTTTCGCCAGCGGCACCATTACGCTGGCAATGAACACGACCAGCGCCAGCACGAACGACCCCGACGTCCACAGGTAAGCGACGCCGGAGAAAATGGTATTGCTCTGCGTGCCGAACAGCGAGCTGGTGTCCATGATCGGCAGCGTATTGGCCGGGACGTAGAGAATCATCGCCGCGATAAGGAAGGCCCAGGTGCGCACCAGGCTCGCCGGCTTGCGCGCATGCAGCGCCGCGCCGCAGCGCGGGCAGTGCGCGGTCCCGCGCGAATGCGGTGCGCGGCTGAGCAGCCGGCACACCTCGCACGCGAGCAGGCCGAGCCGCGCTGCGGTCGGCGCCGCACTCACGCGCCCGCCCCCAGCTGCGCCCAGGCGGCGTCGGCGTCGAACGCGGCCGCGCTCGCGGCGATCAGAAGCATCAGCGCGCCGAACGCGAACAAGGCCACGCCCGGTTCGACCGAGGCGATGTGCGCGAGCTTGACCAAGGCCACCAGCACGCCGAGCACGAACACTTCCACCATGCCCCAGGGCTTCACGCTTTCGATGAAGTGCAGCATGGGCACCGCCCCCCAACCCCGCTGGCCGCGCCGCAGCAGGGCCAGCACCCAGGTGAGCCCGACGAGTTCGACCGCCGGCACCAGGATGGTGGTCACGCACACCAGCGTCGCCACCGCACGCGCGCCCTCGTCCCACAGGGACCTTGCCGCGCCGAAGAGCGTCGCACTGGTGTGCACGCCCTGCATTTCCATGCCCACGATAGGAAAGGCGTTGGCGACGGCAAACAGGATGGAGGCCGCGAGCGCCAGCGCCAGCGCCCGTTCGTTGGCGTCCGGCCGCGCGCGCCGGTACAAGCGCGCGCCGCAGCGTATGCAGTGCGCTTCGGCCCCCGGCGGCAGCCGAACCTGTCGGTGCAACAGGTCGCATTCGAGGCAGGCGATGAGTCTGCTTGCAGACATGCGCATCAGTCTATCAGAGCAATTGCGCATCCAGCATCGCCGATATGCGCCGCGACAAGATTCCGAAGACGCGGATCAGCCTGCGGATTCTGCATGGGAGTCGTAATCAATCCGAACCTGCGGATACAACTCCCGCAGCACGCCGCCGGCCGTCGCAGCCAGCGCCTCGCGCAACGCCGGCTCCAATACCTCGGACGCATCGCTGTCGGCGCGCAGCGACCAGGCGTGGCCGAACGCCTCCTGCTGCTGCGCCAGCGCGGCCGCGACCGTTCCTTGCCAGTGCGCCGGATACTCGGACTCGGCCCAGTCGCCGCGCCCGCGGCCGTAGTGCGCCACAGCCAGATAGCCGAGCAGCGCCGATTGCGCGAGCTCATTCAGAACCTCTTCGTTCCATGCGATGCTGGTGACGTCGGCGCCGCGCACCAGGTTGTAGCCGCGCGCGAGGCCAGCGGCCCCGAGCGCGCCGAGCACGCCGCCGACGAGCAAGCCGGCACCGAAAGTCAGTCCGCCGCTCGCCAGATCGGCTTTCAGACCCGCCAGAGCGCCGGTCACCATGCCACCGAGCGCGGCCGCCTTGCCCTCGCTCAGCCGCTCGCGCAAAGCATAGTGCTTGGCCAGCCTGGTCAGAATCTCGGCGCTCGCGTGTCCGCCCAGCCCGTGCAGCGCGATCAGGCGGTCCGAGCTCGCGCGGATGTTCTTGTCGAGCCGCTCGGCGAGTGCGCGCATTGCAAGCTGCCGCGGGCTATCCCCGGCCTCGCGGCGGATGCCGAGCGCGGTCCCCAGTTCGCGCAGCCGGTCGCTCCAGCCGCCCTCGTCCACCGCCTCGCGATCGAGCGCCGCGCGCGCAAGCCGCTCGGCGATCAAGTCGAGCGAGGCATCGAAAACTTCGCGCCGCCGGCGTAGCCACTGCGCGCTGAGCCGGGCGAATGCTTCGCGCTTGTCCCCTGGAACCGCTTCAGCCAACTCGCCGAACAGCACCGTTTCCTGCACCCAGCAGCGCGCAAATGCGTCGAATGCCAGCACCGCGCGCACGCAGCGCACACCGGCAAGATGTGCGCGCCAGCGCTGCACATCGGCCTGTTCCTCGGCTGCCGGACGCGGTCGGCCGAGCTGATTGAGCAGCACCACGACGGGCTTGCCGATCCACCCCAGCACCCGCATTTCCGGGGCGACATAACCCGCTTCCTCCGGGCGCTCGGACGCATTGACCAGGTACAGGACCACGTCGGCGTGATCGCGCACGTTGCGCACCGCCTGCTGGCTCGACCAGAAGGCGCGATCGCGATAACGGTCCCAGACCTGGCTCAGGAACCAGACTAACGGGTTGGCCGATTGCGCCAGGCGCTTCGCCAGCCTGGCGCTGTCGCCGAAACCGGGCGTGTCCCACAGCGCCAAGCGGTCGCCCTCGGGCGTCGCCACCAACTCGTGCGTGTCGGCGCTGAGCGTCACATGCGGCTCGTCGCGCACCTCGCCGACGTCGCGGCCGAGCAGGGTGCGCGCCAGTGTCGTCTTGCCGACGTTGGTATGCGACACCAGACTCAGTTGTATCGTCTGCGCCATGCGCTCAATCCTGCGCGGCGCGCGCCGGGGCATGCGCGAGCGCGGCGCGCAATGCGCGCTCGGCAGCGGTCCGATCCTGCGCCTCGAGATCGACGAACACCGGTTGGCGCCCCGTCTCGGCCAGCATGCGCTGCCAGGCTGCGCGGCGCTCGCTGCGCCGCTCGGCGCCGAAGCGCTGCGCGAATGCGGATTCGTCGACCAGCACCGCCAGCGGCGTCGCTCGCGGCAAGCGCGCCGCCAGCGCGCCGATGAATGCGCCGTGGTTCTCGCGCTCCGGCGTCGCCGTCAGCGGGAACAGCGCGACGACGAGCGCCACTGCCGTGCCGGGAAGC
>DATKUQ010000102.1:0-2781 GCA_035530495.1 Burkholderiales bacterium | reverse complement strand
TCCCAGCGGCGGAGTGGGCTTGATACTGCTGATCGTGTTGATTCTGTTGCTGATGGGCAGGATATAGCCGCTATTTCTCATCGCGCCGTGTGTGGCGCTTAGAATTCATTGGAAATGAGGGGATCGAGACCTTCGGGACGTCTCCCCTCAAACTCCCCTAAATTTGCCGTTGCAAAAATCGTTTTGCAACGGGTTCTTCCAACAGGAGCAATCGAACATGAACAAAGACCAAGTGAAGGGCGCGGCGAAGGACCTTGTCGGCAAAATCCAGGAAGAAGCGGGTAAAGCGGTTGGAAGCAAGGAACAGCAGATCAAGGGGCTGTCAAAGCAGATTTCCGGGAAGGTGCAAAAGGGCGTCGGCGACGTCAAGCAGGCGGTTGAGGACATCAAAAAGAGCTAGTCCCGGGGGCGCCAATCGGCGATGCGGATGAGCGCTTCGGCTTGGCGCGGGCAAGGGGCGGCGGCGGGAGCAAGAAGGCCGGCGACTTCCGTGGAGATATCCTGATCTATTTCGGCCTTTAAACACGGCGCCTTTCGCTTCGATGCAAGAAATGATGAGTTCCGCGACAGTTCACGCAAAGTGGAGCGTGGAAATTGTGCCAATGAAAAATTGGAGGCACAATCCTCACCGAGGACACTTGTCGAAAAATGAAAAGACAATCGGCTCAAGCCGGGAAATCAACGCTCGGGAAACGACGGCTCTCGCCCGGTAGCGCGCTGAGGCTGGATTCAATCGGGCGATGCGCCTGCGCGGATTCGCCGGGCCTCCGCGTTTCGATCGCGACAAATGCGTAGCACGCTGTTCTCCCTGGGCGTCACGCTGGCGGTGCAGATGCTGGTGGCGATGGCGGTGGTGACCATGCCGGTGCTGGCGCCGGTCGCGGCTGTCGACGCCGGTGTGTCTGCGGGCTACGTGGGCCTGTTCATCGCGATGGTCTACGGCGGGAGCATGGTGTCCAGCCTCGCCAGCGGCAGGCTTATCCAGAAGTATGGTCCGATTCGCATCAGCCAGCTCTGCCTGGTATCGTGCGCGGCCGGTCTTGCCTGTGCGACGGGCGCGACGCCCGCGCTTCTCGTCGCTGGCGCCCTGCTGCTGGGCTTCGGCTACGGCCCGGTGACGCCGGCAAGCTCGCACCTGCTGAGCCAGAGCACGCCGCCGCACATGATGTCGCTGATTTTTTCGCTGAAGCAGACCGGCGTGCCGCTGGGCGGCGCACTTGCCGGCGCCGTGGTGCCGTCGCTGGTGCTGCTGTGGGGCTGGCGCGCGGCGGCGCTGACAGTGGGTATCGCCTGCGTCGCAACGGCGGCGCTTGCCCAGCCAATACGGCAGTCGCTCGACGCCGGGCGCGCCGGCACCATGCGCATCCGCTTCACCGGCGCACTCGATCCGCTGCGCTTCACCATCGCGCATCCTGCCATTCGGCGCCTCGCCTTGTGCTCGTTTTTCTTCGCCTCGGTCCAGGTCTGCCTGACCACCTACCTCGTCACTTATCTCACGCGCGACGTCGGCTATTCGCTGCTTCAGGCCGGCCTGATGCTCTCGATCGCGCAAGGCGGCGGCGTGGTTGCGCGCGTGGTGTGGGGTGCGATCGCGGACCGCAGCGGCCGCCCGCTAGGGGTACTGGGCTTCATCGGCTGCGCGATAGCGCTCAGCGCGATCGCGGCCGCGCTGTTTACCGCCGGTTGGTCGCCGATCGCCATTGCCGTCGCCTGCGCGGCTTTCGGCGCGACCGCGATCGGCTGGAACGGCGTATACCTCGCCCAAGTCGCCAAGGAAGCGCCGCAGGGCAAGGCAGGACTTGCGACCGGCGGCGCGCTTTTCTTTACTTTCTTCGGCGTGCTCACCGGACCGGCGATCTTTGCCTTTCTCGTCGAGGGCGGCATCAGTTATCCCGCCGCCTTCCTGCTGGTGGCTGCGCCCGCGCTGGTTTGCGGCCTGTGGCTGCTTTGGCTGGAAGCCAGGGCGCGAGGCGCCTCCACGGCCGCGCGTGCCTGAAAGGCCGATAATGCGGGCGCGCCTGCAAGCGCGTTCGACATTTGTTGTTTCTACGAGCACGCCGTTGGCGTCGGGCAACGGGACCGCGACGGTGCGGTTCCGGACCCGGTTGCGGCATGGGTCAATGGTGATAACATCGTCAGAGTCGTGGACCAACATGCGTTGCGCCGATACAGGAAAGCGATATGAGTGAAATGCGTTATGAGGCGCCGCAGACGCTGCAGGCCGCCGTTGCCTTGCTCTCGGGCGCGAAAGGGCGGGCTCGCGTGCTCGCAGGCGGCACCGATCTGCTGATCCAGATGCGCGGCGGCCGCGTCTCGCCTGGGTTGCTGTTAGACATCAAGGGCGTCCCCGAGCTGCGCGCGATTGCCGTCGAGGACGGCGGGTTTCGCTTCGGTGCAGCCGTTAGCTGCATGGAACTGGTCGAGCACACTGCGTTCGCGACGGCCTGGCCCGGCGTGACCGACGCGGTCAAGCTGATCGGCTCGGTCCAAGTGAAGGGTCGCGCGACGGTGGGCGGCAATCTGTGCAACGCCTCGCCTGCGGCAGACAGCGTCCCCGCCATGATCGCCGCGGGCGCGGTCGCGCGCGTTGTCGGCCCCGCCGGCAGCCGCGAACTGCGGGTCGAGGAGGTCGCCACGGCGCCGGGCAAGACCTCGCTGGCCGAAGGTGAGATCATCACTTCCTTTCTGCTGCCGCGGCGGCCGCCGCGCTCAGGCGACGCCTATCTTCGTTTCACTCCACGCACCGAGATGGACATCGCGGTCGTCGGCGCGGGGGTCAAT
>DATKUQ010000101.1:0-3643 GCA_035530495.1 Burkholderiales bacterium | reverse complement strand
ATGACCATCCGAATGGCGTCGTCGTCATGCACCTCAACATCATCGAGCGCAAGCGTGCCGAGGACGCGCTGCGCGAGAGCGAGGCGCGCTTTCGCGCCCTGACCGCGATGTCTTCCGATTTCTACTGGGAGAGCGACGCCGAACACCGGCTCACGGCGCGCGCCTCGGCGAGCAAGAAGCGAAGCATGGTTTCGGTGTTCCAGCGCGGCGCGCAGATCGGCGAGCGCCGCTGGGAGATTCCGAACGTTTCACCCGACGCAGCCGGCTGGCAGGCGCATCGGGCCGTGCTCGACGCGCATCTTCCGTTTCGCGATTTCGAGTTGTCGCGGCTCGGGGCCGACGGTGCGGTACGGCATATTTCTATCAGCGGCGATCCTGTGTTCGATGCTTCCGGCACATTCCTGGGCTACCGCGGGGTCGGTACGGATATCACCGAGCGCATACAGGCCGCGCAGCAACTGCGCGAAAGCGAGCGTCGCTTCAACGACATGCTCGATAACGTCGAACTGATTTCCCTCATGCTCGACCGCGAAGCGCGGATCACCTACTGCAATGAGTACCTGCTGCGCCTGACCGGATGGCGACGCGAGGAAGTTATCGGGCGGAATTGGGCCGACCTTTTCGTCCCGCACGAAATCGACTATCTAAAGGATGTTTTCCCTGCGCTCCTCGCCGAAAACCCAGATGCACGGCATCGCGAAAGCGAGATTCGTACTCGCGCCGGCGCGTATCGGCTCGTTCGCTGGAACAATTCGGTGCTGCGGTCGGGTGCCGGCGATGTGATCGGAACCGCAAGCATCGGCGAAGACATCACCGACCACAAGGAAGCGGCAGACAGGATCGTACACCTCAACCGCGTCCACGCCGTGCTCAGCGGCATCAATACGCTGATCGTGCGCGTGCGCGACCGCGACGAGCTGTTTAGGGAGGCGTGCCGGATCGCGGTCGAGGCAGGCGGCTTCCGCATGGCCTTGATCGCCATGGTGGATCGGAGCGCGATGACCATTGTTCCGGTCGCCTCGGCGGGAAAGGACGAGGCGCTGCTGGCCGCCATCAAGGGCATCCTGTCATCGAACAAGAATGCGCCCACTACCATGACCGCGCTTGCACTCAGGGAGAAACAGGCCGTCGTGTCCAACGATTCGCAGCGCGACCCCAGGGTATTGTTCGGCGCGCGATACGCCGCAGCGGGAGTGCGCTCGATGGCGATTTTGCCGCTGCTGGTTGCGGATGAAGCGGTAGGCGTGCTCGCGCTGTACGCCAGCGAGATTGAATTTTTCCATGAAGAAGAGTTGAAGCTGTTGACGGAACTGACCGGCGACATCGCGTTCGCGATTGAACACATCGAGAAGCAGGAGCGGCTCGATTACCTCGCCTACTACGATCCGCTCACCGGCCTGGCGAACCGCAGCCTGTTTCTCGAGCGGGCAGCGCAGTACATGCGCAGCGCTGCCGGCGGCGGGTACAAGCTGGCCGTGTTCCTGATCGACCTGGAGCGGTTCAAGAACATCAATGACAGCCTCGGCCGGCCGGCCGGCGACGCGCTCCTGCGGCAAGTGACCGAGTGGCTGACGCTTAACGCGGGGGACGCCAACCTGCTGGCGCGGATGGGTGCGGATCATTTTGCCCTGGTGCTGCCGCAAGTGAGGCAGGAGGGCGACGTCACGGGGCTTCTCGAGAAAACGATGGCCGCTTTCCTGGACCATCCCTTCCGCCTGAACGACGCCGTGTTCCGCATCTCTGCCAGGGTCGGCGTGGCGATGTACCCCGACGATGGCGCCGATGCCGAGACGCTGCTCAGAAATGCCGAGGCTGCGCTCAAAAAGGCCAAGGCGGGCGGCGAGCGCTACCTTTTTTACACCCAGAAAATGACCGAAGCGATGGCCGGCAAGCTCACCCTGGAAAACCAGCTGCGCCGGGCGCTGGACAACGAAGAATTCGTGCTCCATTACCAGCCCAAGGTAAACCTGGTGAGCGGAGAAGTCACCAGCGCCGAGGCGCTGATCCGCTGGAACGATCCGCGCACCGGCCTGGTTCCGCCGGGCCGCTTCATCCCGATCCTGGAAGAAACCGGGTTGATCTATGAGGTCGGGCGCTGGGCGCTGCGGAAAGCCATTGCGGACTACCTGCGCTGGCGCGCCGCGGGCTTGCCTGCGGTGCGCGTCGCGGTAAACGTGTCGCCGCTGCAATTGCGCAATCGCGGCTTCATCGCCGAGATCGAGCAAACCATCGGCATCGACAGCAATGCAGCCGCGGGGCTGGAACTGGAGATCACCGAAAGCCTGATCATGGCGGACATCAAGCTCAGCATTGCGAGCCTGCGGGCGATCCGAGCCTTGGGCGCAACCATCGCCATCGACGACTTCGGCACCGGCTTCTCCTCGCTCGCCTACCTCGCGAAACTGCCGGTGGACACGCTCAAGATCGACCGCTCGTTCGTGATCGACATGACTGCCGGGCCGGAAGGGCTGGCGCTGGTGTCCACGGTCATCAGCCTGGCGCATTCGCTGAAGCTCAAGGTGGTGGCCGAAGGCGTCGAAACCGAGGAGCAATCGCGCCTGCTGCGCTTGCTCGCCTGCGACGAAATGCAGGGATTCCTGTTCAGCAAACCAGTCCCGGTCGAGATCTTTGAAGCAAAATTCCTGAGTCCGTCTGATGTCGGGTGACGAACAATGATGTCGGATATCTGGCGGAAAGGCGCCCCATGACCCACGTGCTGATCGTCGAGGACCACGAGGAGAACCGCAATCTCCTCAAAATGCTGCTCGAGGCGAACGGCTACCGGGTGACGGCTGCAGGCGACGGTCTGGAAGCGCTGGCCGACGCCCGGCGCGATCCACCCGATGCCATCGTCTCCGATGTGCTGATGCCGAAGCTCGACGGTTTCGCCCTGTGTCGCGCCTGGATGCAGGATGCGCGGCTCAAGGACATTCCATTCATTTTCTACTCCGCGACCAATGTGCGCCCGGATGACGAGCAATTCGGCGCGGCGCTGGGCGCGGTGCGCTATCTGATCAAGCCGCTGGAGGCGAAGGTGTTTCTGGAGGAACTGCGCGCGGTGCTGCGGCAGTGGACCGGGCAGTCCGCGCCCGCCGCGGCCTCGCCGCTGGACGAGGTCACCTTCCATGTCCTCCACGAGTCGGCGCTCGCGCGCAAGGTCGAGGACAAGGTCGCACAACTGGAGGCGGCGAACCGCAAGCTGCAGCAGAGCGAGGAGAAATACCGGCGCATCTACGACAATCTGCAGGACGTCTATGTCGAGGCAACGCTGGAAGGAACCGTATTGGAAGTCAGCCCCCAGATCGAGACGCTGTCGGGGGGGCAATACAAGAGGGAGGATTTCATCGGGAAATCGTTGAAGGCATTCTATGCCGACCCTCAACGAAGAGAGGCCATCCTGCTTGCCATTCAGCAGCAGGGCCGGGCCAACGACATGGAATCGACATTCAGGAACCGTGACGGATCCCTCGTTTCATGCTCGGTTTCAGCGACGATTGTGCGTGGCGCCGATGGCGAATTAAGGACCGTCTCGACCATGCGCGACATCACCGAGCGCAAGCAGGCGGAGGAAGCCCGGCTCCACCGCGAAGCGGAGTTGCAGGAATCGCAGCGCATCGCGCGGATCGGGAGTTGGGAGTGGACG
>DATKUQ010000100.1:0-3672 GCA_035530495.1 Burkholderiales bacterium | reverse complement strand
TTGCAGCAGTTCGAATACGAAACCGGCGGGATGCCGCTGCTGCGGCTGCGCATCCGCGAACGCGGCGCCCGCTTCACCATTTTCGAAATCGACGCCGACACGGCTTCGCGCTGGGGCCGGACGCTGACGGCCTGGGCCGAGACCCAGGTCAAGCCTTGACGGACAAAGCCAAGATGTCCGACGCAGTCGATATCGCATTCGCGCTCAAGGGCGGAACGATCCCCGCAGACCACGGCTGGTCTCTGTACCGGCTGCTCGCCGAACGGCTGACCTGGCTGGAAGCGGTCGAAACCGCCGGCGTGCACCCGATCCGCGGCGCGCGTTCCGGGTCCGGCGCAGCCGAGCTCTATGTCGGCGGGCGCGGGCGCCTGATGCTGCGGCTGCCCAGCGCACGCGCGCAAGAGTCGTTCGTCCTGTCCGGTATGCGCTTGGAACTCGGCGAGGGCCTGGAGGTCGGCGCGCCGCAGTTGCGCACACTGTTCGCCCACGGCACCTTATACTCGGGTTTCGTCACCGCCGGGACAGACGATGAAGCGGAATTCCTGCGCACTGTCAATGCACAGCTGCAGCTGGCCGGCATAACATGCAAGGTGGTACTGGGCAAACTGCGCCGCGCCGCGGGCGCAGGCGGCGAAATGGTAGGGTATTCCGTGATGCTGCACGAGCTCTCGCCCGAGCACTCGCTCGCGATGCAGCAAACCGGACTCGGCGCCGGGCGCAAGCTCGGTTGCGGTATTTTCGTGCCGCACAGATCCGCCGCCGCGGTGGGATCGTGATGGGCGCGCTGTTTAACGCGGGAACGTTCGCGCAAGCGAAAGGAATTGCCATGAGTACAGAAAGAAATTCTGACAAACCCCTGGTCACGCTGGATTTGTGCGGACTGAACTGTCCGGCGCCGCTGCTCGGCGCCAAGCAGGTGGTCGACGACCTGCCGCTGGGAAAGAGCATGCTGCTGATCTCCGACTGTCCCGGCACCCCGGACGACCTGTTTGCGTGGAGCCGCCACACCGGCAATGAAATCGTCGCCACCAACAAACTCGGCGGACGCCGCGTCGCCTATACCATACGCCGTGGCAGTGCCGAGACGGCGCCGCCACCGGTGAACGCGACGCTGGACATTCGCGGCGTCGCCTGCCCCGGGCCCATCATCGAAGCGAAGAAGCTGCTCGACGGCATGCACGTGGGCGAAGTGCTGCGCCTGATCAGCAACTGCCCCGGTTCGCCCGATGACGTCAACGCCTGGGTGAAATCGACCGGCCTCGGTTTGGTCGACAAGCAGGAGACCGCGCCGGGCACGTTCGAGTTCTATATCCGCAGGAATTGAACCTGCGCCGTAGCCACGGCGCCAACAGCATGGAGGAGCTGCAGCGATGGGATACATGGTGAACGGGGTCGAGCTGGAGGCCGACGAAGAGGGCTACCTGCTCGCGCCCGACTACAGTGAGGATGCGGCACGCGCAATCGCGCAGACCGAGGGTATCGAGCTTAGCGAGGATCACTGGAAGGTCATAGCCTACCTGCGCGAGCAGTTCCGCGAACACGGCCACACACCCAATTTCCGCGCGATGCTGAAAGACATGGCGGAACGCATGCCGGGTTGCGACAGCAAGGCCCTGTACGATCTGTTTCCCGGTGGGCCGGCGAAACAAGGGGCACGCGTCGCAGCGCTGCCCAAGCCTTACGGCAAGGGCGGATACTGAAGCCGCGACGGGGCATCCGCGCGGGGTAGATTCCTCGCCCGCGAATCCCCCGCATAAACATGGCCATCCGCATCCGTAGCCGCTTCCACCGGGGAGCGCGCGAACGCACCCTGAGCGAGCTCGCGAGCGTCATCGCCATGCTCGGCTGGAAGCTGTCGCAGGACGCGATCCGGCGCATGCGCGAAGCCCAGTTCGACATCGACATCGGCCTGCAGTATTTCGATTTCGTGTGCGAGTACCTCGCGTTCCTGCTGCACGCCGCCGACCGCATCGCCTATCGCACACTGCCGCCCGACCGGCGCTTGGAATTCACCACCGCGCTCGCGCTGCGGCTGGCCGAAGCCGTCGAGGACAACCGCGACATGCTCATCGCCGACGCCGAACCCGGGCGCTGCCGACGCCATTTCATCGATCTGGCCAATCTGCGCGGCGGCGAATACGCGGATTTCGCCTACGACGAAAAGGAAGGGCCCGACTTCGGCTTCCGCCGTTTCTTCGGCAGCCGACTGCTGGAGATCGTGCCGGAGAAAGACCATGCCTGGGTGATAGATCAGATCATGGAGATCGAGGCGCCCGAGGCGGTCAAGGCGCTGGAGCGGACCCTCGAGGGCCTGTTCGCGCCGTCGCCCGACGGGCAGCGACCGCGGCGTGAAAGCGCTATCGGAGAATGAACCTGCGCATGGAGCCGCAAGCCGGAGCCGCCTTCGATCTTGGCGACGACGCTGCCTATCAGGCCTGGCGCGCGCGCAAGCTCGCGCGCTTTCCGAAGACGCTGGCCGAGCTGGTGGTGCAAGTGCGCGATCCGCGCGCGCTCAGTTCAGGCGAACGACAGGCGCTGCTTGAGCGCTGCGAGCGCGCCAACATGGCGATCTACGCGAGCGCTGCTGGTGACGATCCGGACAAGGAGATCCCACGCCGGCTCGGCCTGCAACTCGGACTGCGCGACCTCGATGCCAACTACCTCGCCGACGACGACGGCATATCGCCACTCGCGGTCGCCGCGCGCGGAACGCGCGGCGAATTCATCCCTTACACCAATCGCGGCATCAACTGGCACACCGACGGCTACTACAATCCGCCCGAGCGCACGGTGCGCGCCGTGCTGCTGCACTGCGTAGCGCGCGCCGAGAGCGGCGGCGAAAACGACTTGCTCGACCACGAGATTGCCTATATCCAGCTGCGCGATTTGAACCCGCAGCATATACGCGCGCTGATGGCCGGCGACGCGATGATCATTCCGGCGCGCATCGAGGATGGGCGCGTCGAGCGCCCGGAGCAGGCGGGTCCGGTGTTTTCCGTCGATGCCGGCGGCTTCCTGCACATGCGCTTCACCGCGCGCGCGCTCAGCATAAAGTGGAAGCAGGATGCTGCCACGCAGGCGGCGCTGGCGGCGCTCGAAGGGATCCTCGGCGCACCTTCGCCCTGGGTGTTCCGCGGGCGGCTGGAACCGGGCATGGGACTGGTCAGCAACAACGTGCTGCACACGCGCACGCCGTTTTCCGACTCGGCCCGGCACCAGCGATTGATCTACCGCGCGCGCTATTACCAGCGGGTGGGTGCGGCTCCGGCCGCGGATAAAATGAAACTTCATTCATTATCCATAGGCGAAAAACGATGAGCGATGCTCTGGATTATCTGGTCAAGGTGCGCTCGGATGCGATTCCGCACTATTTCAAATTTCTCAAGGAATCCGGCAAACACCTCGATCCCAAGACGCGCGCGCTGATCTCGGTTATTACAAAAGTACACTCGCAAACTGCCACGGGACTGCGGCAGTACCTGCTGCGTGCGCTGCGCGAGGGAGCGAGCCCGATGGAAGTGCTCGACGCGCTGCTGATGGCGTTTCCGGCGTTGGGGCTGGCGAAAATCGTCTGGGCGGTGGATGTCATTCTCGCGCTCGACCTGCCCGAGTTCCGGCCCGAGAACATCGGCGCCGCGGCGCGCTGGCACGACATCGCGCCGGCGGCGCAAA
>DATKUQ010000099.1:0-3688 GCA_035530495.1 Burkholderiales bacterium | reverse complement strand
ATATAGGTCGGGCGAGACGGGCCGCCTGAGCCTGGCGCTGGCGCATCGGGCGCTGTTTGCGGTTCTCCTCGTCCGCCAAGGTGCGCTCATGCAAGTCCAGCAATCGCTGGGCCGGCTCGAAGACGCGCTCGAGCGCCCGCTGGAGGGCGCGGCCGGAATAAGCGCTGCCATCCTGACTGACCCTCTGCGCAACGCGGCTGCAAACAAAGGATCCCGGCCATGACAAACAATCGCAACAGCTTCGCCGGCATGATCGCGGCGCTGATCATTGTCGGCGCGGTTGCCGCGCTATGCAGTGAACCGACCCAGGCCGCCAAGCCGGTGGAAAGCGCGCAAGCTGCCAGCACTACCCCGGGTACGGTCGAGCTCACGCGCGCGCAACGGACAGCCAGCGGCATAGAAACGCAGACGCTGCGCATGATCCGTTTCCAGCCGGAGACGCGTACCCACGCCAGCGTACTGGACCCTGGGCCGCTGCTTCAGTTGCGCGGGCAATTGCGCGCGGCGCAGGTGCAAACCGATGCCGCGCGCGCCGAGGCCGCGGCCTCGGGGCGCGAATACCGCCGCCTGGCTCTGCTCAACAGCCAGGGTCACACCGTCTCGGACAAAGTGACCGAGGCGGCGCATGCCGCGTGGGAAACGGATCGCGCGCATCTGCAATCGGCACAGGCAATATTGTCGGCTGCGCGCGACACGGCGCGCAGCCGCTGGGGCGGCGTGCTGACGGGCTGGGCGCTCGCCGCACGCTCGCCGCAACTGGATGCGCTCGATTCCGGACAGCAGGCTTTGCTGTCGGTCGCGCTGCCTCGGAGCGGGGCGATGCGTTCGCTGGCGCCAACGATCCGCGTCGTCGTTCCCGCTACCGGCGGCAGCGAGATCACTGCGCAGCTGGTTTCGCCTTCGCCGCTGGCCGACCCGCTTACGCAAAGCGCGACTTATTTCTACCGGGCGCCGCGCGCGGGATTGCGCACCGGCATGCGCGTCGAGGCACTTTCGCCCGCCGGCCAGGCTCTGGACGGCGTGACGATCCCGAATTCGGCCGTGGTCTGGTATGCCAATCGCCCCTGGGCTTACGTGCAGAGCGACGCCACGCATTTCACCCGGCGCGAAATCACCGTCGATACGCCCGCACCCGGCGGCTGGTTTGTGGCGCAAGGGTGGCGCGGTGGCGAGCGCGTGGTGGTAAAGGGGGCAGCCCTGTTGCTCTCGCAGGAATTCCAGCCGCCACCACAACCGGCCGGTTCGGGCGGCGGCGATGACGACGACGATTAGCGCCGTAAGCCGGCCCTCGTAACAAATCCGGATCATTTAAACAGGAACGCCGTCGCCATGCTGACGCCCATCGTTCGCTTTGCCGTCCGCTTTCGCGGCGTCGTCATCGCCTTGGCAATACTGCTGGCGGGATATGGCCTGTTCGCCCTCAGGGATGCGCGCCTGGACGTGTTCCCGGAATTCGCGCCGCCCCAGGTGCAGGTGCAGACCGAGGCGCCGGGCTTGTCGCCCGAGCAGGTGGAAGTGCTGGTCACCCAGCCGCTAGAGAACCGGCTGGCCGGCCTTACCGGCATGAAGACGATGCGCTCCAAGTCGTTTCAGGGCCTGTCCATGATCACGCTGACGTTCACGGCGGACACGGATATCTACCGCGCGCGGCAACTCGTGGCGGAGCAAATGGGCGGCATTGCCGGTACGCTGCCCCAGGGGGTGAAGGCCCCGGCCTTGCTGCCGCTGGCTTCTTCCACCAGCGTGGTGCTGAGCCTCGGCCTGACCTCGAACACGCGTTCGCTGATGGAACTGCGCACCCTTGCCGACTGGAGCGTCAAACCGCAACTGCTCGCCGTGCGCGGCGTGGCGGGCGTCTCGGTGTTCGGCGGCGAGGTGAAGCAGTTGCAGATCCAGATTGCGCCGGACAAGCTGCTGCGTTACGGCCTGTCGATCGAGGACGTGGTAAACGCGGCGAAGCGCGCAACGGCGGTACGCGGCGCCGGCCTGATCGAAAACGACAACCAGCGCATTGTGCTGGAAACCGCCGGGCAGCCTGTATCCGCCGCGGCGCTGGGCGCGGTGGTGCTGCGCAGTCGGGGCGGCGCCACCCTGCGCCTGGAGGATGTGGCGCGGGTAAGGGTGGCGCCCGCACCCGCGGTCGGCGCCGCCTCGATCGAAGGGCAGCCGGGGCTGATGCTGGTGGTCGAGGAGCAGTATGGCGCGAACACCCTGGCAGTCACCCGGGCGCTGGAACAACGCCTCGCGCAGCTCAAGCCGGGCCTCGCCGCCGAAGGCGTAAGCCTGCATCCCGACCTGTTCCGCCCGGCCAACTTCATCGAAACCGCGATCGGGCACCTGCGCGCGGCGCTGCTGATCGGCGCCGCACTGGTGCTGGCGGTGCTGCTGCTGTTCCTGTTCGACGTGCGCGCTGCAGTCATTTCCGCCAGCGCGATCCCGCTGGCGTTGCTGACCGCCGTGATCGTCCTCAATCACTTCGGCATCGGCCTCAACACCATGACCCTGGGCGGGCTCGCCATCGCCATCGGCGAGGTCGTCGACGACGCGATTATCGACGTGGAAAACATTTCCCGGCGTCTGCGCGAAAACCGCCTGTTGCCCGAGCCGCTGAGTTCGGCGCAAGTGGTGTTGCATGCCTCGCTGGAGATACGGGGCGCGGTGGTCTACGCCACGTTCATCGTGGTCCTGGTGTTCGTGCCGGTGTTGACGCTGGCAGGCGTAGCCGGTCGCCTGTTCGGCCCGCTGGCACTCGCCTACATGTCAGCCATCCTGGCTTCGCTCGCGGTGGCGCTGACGCTTACCCCGGCGCTCGCGTACGCCTTGCTCGCGCGCCGCGCGGCCGCGGCAAAAGAGCCACCCCTGGGGAAATGGCTCAGGGCACGCTACACCCGGCTGTTGGCCAATATCGATCGGCGCGCGGGCGCGGCGATTCTGGCGGTGCTGTTGCTGTGCGCCACTGCATTATCCGCGCTGCCGTTCATGCAGAGTGCATTTTTGCCCGCGCTGCGCGAAGGCCACTTCATCGTTCACATGAAGATGGTGCCCGGCACTTCGCTCGCCCAGTCCCTCGCGTTGGGGCAGCGCGTTACCGGCGCGCTGCGCAAAATCGCGGGGATACGCTCGGTGGCGCAGAGGGTGGGACGGGCGACCGAGGTGTCGGATCCGGCGGGCGCATTCTCGAGTGAATTCGAAGTGGACCTGACCCCGCTCTCGGGCGCAGGACAGCAGCGCGTGCTGAATGCGATCCGCAGCGCCGTTACGCCGTTCGTGGGGGCGCGTTTCTCGGTCAACACCTTCCTCACCGAGCGCATCCATGAAACCATCTCGGGTTATACCGCACCGCTGGTGGTGGATATCTATGGCAACGACCTGAACGTACTCGACCGCAAGGCCGGGGAAATCGCTGCGGCGATACGCGGCGTCGCGGGCGCCGGCGCAGTGCAGGTGCAGGCACCGGCACGCAGCCCGCAGCTGGTCATCCGCTTGCGCGACAGCGCCTTGTCGCGGCTCGGCATCGCCCCGGTGGACGCCCTGAATACGGTCGAAACCGCCTACGCCGGCACGCTGGTGGGCGAGGTGTACGAGGGCAACCGCGTATTCGACGTGGCGGTGGTGCTGGCGCCACGCCTGCGGAGGAGCCCGGCGCAGGTGGGCGAGCTGCCCTTGAAGACGCCGGATGGCCGCATGG
>DATKUQ010000098.1:0-4116 GCA_035530495.1 Burkholderiales bacterium | reverse complement strand
GCGAGCTTGTCCGCGACCTCGCTTTCGCCGCGGTCGATTTCGAGGCGCTGCGGCCAGCGCCGCGCGAGCCAGCGCAGCGTGGACCAGAAAAAGCGGTAGCGGATCGCAGTGCCCGCAATCCCCGTGTCGGCGAGCGCCTCGCGCGCACGCCTGAGATCGGGCCGCGCGGCGAAGCGCTCGAGCATGCGCTCCACCTGCGCCAGCAAGGGTGCATCGTCCGGATACGCGCGCAGGAAGCACAGCAGCTCGTGCAGGCGCAGCACCGCGCGCGCGGAGCGCAGATCGGCGCGCGCGAGTCGGCGCAGCAACGTGAGCTTCGCCCCGGCTGCGCCTGCGCCGTACTGGTCCTTGCAGCGCTCGAGCGCGCGCAGCGTTCCGGTCGTCATGGTTTGATCCGGTCTTCTAGCAAGTCCGAGAATTCGCGAGCACCGTCGGCGTCCGCAGCTTGCGCTGCCCCATGACACCCGGGCCGATCACGCCGATTTGCCTGCGCCCGCTCGTGCGGCAAAGCTTAGCAGATCGGCAACTCGGGTCAATGAACCGTGCCGCCCGCACCGATGCGGACAGACGGCGCAAAATATGTCACATTGTCGCGAATCCAGCACGACACGGAAACATGGCACACGATCATCACTCCCATACGCACGAGCGCCCAGGGCACGACCGGGCTTTTGCGATCGGCATCGCGCTCAACCTCGGCTTCGTCGCGATCGAGTCGGTGTACGGCGTGCTCGCGCATTCCATGGCGCTGCTGGCGGACGCCGGGCATAACCTCAGCGACGTACTGGCGCTGGCTCTTGCCTGGGGCGCCAGCGTACTCGGACGGCGCATTCCCTCGCGGCGCTTTACCTACGGCCTGGGCAGCACGTCCATTCTCGCCGCGCTCGTCAATGCGATGCTGCTGATGCTGGTGGTCGGCGGCATCGCCGTGGAGGCGGTGCAGCGCCTGCTTGACCCGCTTCCGATTGCCGCCACGACCGTTATCTGGGTCGCCCTGTGCGGCATCGTGGTCAACACCGCCACGGCGCTGCTGTTTCTGCGCGACCGCGAACACGACCTGAATGTGAAAGGCGCATTTCTGCACATGGCGGCCGACGCGGCCGTCTCGCTGGGCGTGGTGCTCGCCGCGGCGGCGATACTCTATACCGGCTGGACCTGGCTCGATCCCGCCATGAGCCTGGTGATCGCCGTGGTCATCGTCGGCGGCACCTGGGGGCTGCTGCGCGACTCGGCGAATCTCGCGCTGCACGCGGTTCCGCCGCGCATCGACACCGCGCAGATCCGCGAATACCTATCCGGATTGGCCGGTGTGGTCGAATTCCACGATTTGCACATCTGGGGCATGAGCACGACCGAGACCGCGCTGACCGTGCACCTGGTCATGCCCGGCGGACATCCCAGCGACCGCTTCATCGCGCAGCTCGCGGACGAGTTGCGCGATCGCTTCGGCATCGGCCACGCGACGATTCAAGTCGAAACCGGCGACGCGGATCATCCCTGCGTGCTCGCCCCGGACCACGTGGTATAGACGCTTACGCCAATTCGCATTCCAAGCTGAAGCCGGCGGCGGCATCCTGCGCGAGCACCCTTGCCAGCCAGGGCAGGGCGAGATCCAGCGCCTTGGGCAGCAGCCAGGGCGGGTTGAGAATGAACATGCCGCTGCCATGCAGGCCCAAACCGCCCGCCACCGGCTTCTTCACGGTAAGCGTGGCGTGCAGCCAGTCCTTGTCCTGCAGGCGTTTGAGCTGCTCTGGAAACTGGCGCGATTCGCGCCGCTGCACCTGCGGATACCAGACCGCATAGACGCCGGGGCGGAAGCGCTTCTGCGCGTCGCGCAGGGCCGCGAGCACGCGGCGGTAGTCGCCCTTGTCTTCGTAAGACGGATCGATCAGCACCAGGGCGCGGCGCGAGGGTGGCGGCAGCACCGCCTGCAGGCCGGCGAAGCCGTCGCCGGCGTACGCGATCGCACGCGGCGCGTCGTCGCGCAAATATTGCTGCAGCAGCCGGCTTTCGGTGCTGTGCAGCTCGAACATGCGCAGCCTGTCCTGCTTGCGCAGCAACTGCAGCGCAAGTTGCGGGGAGCCGGGATAGCGGCGCAATGCGCCGCCGGGATTGCATGCGCGCACCTGTGCGACGTAATCGGCTACCGCCGGCGGCAGGTCCTCGCGCGCCCACAGGCGGCCGATGCCGCTCTCGTATTCCGCGTTCTTCGTCGCATAGCCCTCGTCCAGGGCGTATGCCGCCGCGCCGGCGTGGGTGTCGATGAACCACAGCGGCTTGTCTTTCTGCGTGAGGTAGGCCAGCAACTGCACCAGCACCGTGTGCTTGAGCGCATCGGCGTGATTGCCTGCGTGAAAGCCGTGGCGGTAGCTGAGCATTTATTACGCTTACTGTAACAAGTCAAAGAGCCGAATCGATGTTGTCATTCCGAGGGCAAGGCCCGAGGAATCTGCTTTTAGGTGTGAAAACAGCAGATTCCTCGCCAAGAAGGGGGTGGGGCCCCTTCCCCCCACCTTGCTCGGAATGACAGCATTTTGGCGAGCGGCGTCCTGCATTTGGAACGCACCAATTGGCGTCCGAGTCACCATGCACCGGCGAACGGATCAATATTTATCGTACTTGGTCGCCTTGCCGCGCACGGTGTCGGCGGGATATTTTTCGGCGTTGATCGCGATTTTTTCCGCAGCCGCCGCGAGCAGGTCGACGCCAAGCTTGTCGGCGAGCAGCACCAGGTAGACGAACACGTCGGCCATTTCGTGGCGCACCGCTTGCAGCGTTTCCGGCGGGAGCTGCGCCGACTGCTCCGGCGTGAGCCACTGGAATTCCTCCATGAGTTCGGCCGCCTCGATTGCGACGCCCATGGCGAGGTTCTTCGGGGTGTGGAACTGCTCCCAGTCGCGTTCCTCGGCGAACGCGCGGATCATCGCCGCGAGTTCGTTCAGGTCGCGCGGCGGCGGACTGCGCATCAGCGCCCGACCATGCCGGCCGCGCGCGCGCGCAGCACCGGGGCCAAAGCCGCCGCGGATTCGCGTATCAGCTTCGCCGTGGTGTCCCAGCCGATGCAGGGGTCGGTGACCGAGCAGCCGTAAATCAGCTTCGATTTGTCCTGCGGTATCGGCTGATTGCCCGCTACCAGGTTGCTCTCCAGCATCATGCCGATGATCGAGCTGTTGCCCTCGATGATCTGGTGCACGCAATCCCTGAACACCAGTGGCTGCAGCTCGGGTTTCTTCTGCGAATTCGCGTGCGCGCAGTCGATAATCAGATTGGGGCTCAGGCCTGCATGCAGCAGCGCCTCCTCCGTCAGCGCCACCTGCGCGCTGTCGTAGTTCGGGGTCTGGCCGCCGCGCAGCACGATATGTCCGTAGCGATTGCCGCGCGTGCGCACGATCGCCTGAGTCCCGTCCGGCGCGATGCCGAGGAAGCTGTGCGGCTCGCGCGCCGAACGTATCGCGTTGATGGCGATGCCGACGTTGCCGTCGGTGGCGTTCTTGAAGCCCACCGGCGCCGACAGGCCGCTCGCCATTTCGCGATGCGTCTGCGATTCGCTGGTGCGCGCGCCTATCGCATACCAGGCGATGAGGTCGCCCAGATACTGCGGCGTCGCCGGATCCAGGGCCTCGGTGCCTGCAGGCAGGCCCAGATCCGCGAGGTCGACCAGAAAGCGGCGCGCGCGCTCCATGCCGTCCTCGATATGGAAGGAGTCGTCCATGTGCGGGTCGTTGATGAAACCCTTCCACCCGGTGACGGTCCTCGGCTTCTCGAAATAAACGCGCATCACGACGTAGAGGCTGTCCTCGACTTCGGCGGCGAGCGCGCGCAGGCGGGGCGCATACTCCAGCCCCGCCGCCGCATCGTGAATCGAGCATGGACCGACGATCACCAGCAGCCGCGGATCGCGGCGGTCGAGCACGTCGCACAGCGTCGCGCGCGCGGCGGCGACGAATTGCGCGGCGGCATCGGCAAGCGGGACGCGCTGGTGCAGTTCCTGCGGCGAAGGCATCGCCTCGAACGAGACGACGTTGAGGTTTTCGGTCGCGGGGAAGCTCATCGGAGCGGTGTCCGGGTCGGGGGCGCCGGGGGCGAGAGCGCCACGGCCGCGCACATGCCGCCCGC
>DATKUQ010000097.1:0-6569 GCA_035530495.1 Burkholderiales bacterium | reverse complement strand
GGGCGGCGTGGCGGGCCTGCGATTGGAGCAGAACCGCCTCGAGGCGCGGCCGGATGGCACGCTCGCCGCGCGCGGCACCGGCGAGACTGAACTGCTCGAAGTCGGCATGGTGCTGCCCGCGATCGGCTATGCCGCCGAGCGCATCGCCGGCGTCCCCTACGACGAAAAGGCGCGCATCATCGCCAACCAGGACGGGCGCGTCGTCGATCCTGTCAGCCGCGCCGTCATCGCGAACGAATACGTCGTCGGCTGGGCGCGCAGCGGGCCGCAGGGTTTGATCGGCGAGCACAAGCGCGCCTCCGCCGATGTGGTCGGGCACATGATTGCCGATGGCGCCGGACTCGCGCCGCGCGCGCTGCCCGGGCGCGATGCGATCGTCTCGCTGCTGCGCGAGCGCGGCGTGCAGCCGGTTTCGTTCAGCGACTGGAAGCGGCTCGACGACGCGGAGGTCGCGCGCGGAGCGAGACGCGGTGCGCCGCGCGACAAGATCGTCGACGTCGAGGCGATGCTCGCAGTTCTCGGCCAGCGCTGACCCCGGCACCGGACAGCGGCGAGCCGCGCCGTTTCGACGACGGCGGACTGCCTATTCTTCAGCGCCGCGCGAGATAGATTTCGTCGCGGAAGGTCGTCATCCACTGCGGCCGGTAGACGACGAATACCGCCGCCAGCATTCCGGTCAGCATGGCCTCGCCCCAGCACAGCAGCAGTCGATAGGGAAGGTAGTCGCTGGCCAGCTGAGCCGATGCGCCGGACAGCGAAGCCATACCCACGAACGCCAGGGTGGCGAGCACGTTCGCGGCCAGCGTGCCGGCGAAACCGGCGACGAAGATATAGACGAAGATGTTGCGCGGCAGGCGCGCCTGCACCAGCCGCTGAATCGCGACCGTGAGCAGCGCCGGCAACAGCATGTACGCGACGCCCTGGAGCGCAAGGCTTTCCGGCGCGATATGACCGGTGAATGCCAGGACCGCCAGCGCCACGGCCAGCGACACCGCTGCGAGCCGCGTCCCGAACATCAGCGCCGCGAGGCTGGCCCCGGCGAGATGCAGGTCCATGCCGATGCCGACCGGCGCGCGCATGGTCCACACGAGCAGCAAGCCTACCGTGAGGCCCATCCATCCGTGCTGCCGCGTGGACGAAGCCAGGTCGCGCCAGGGCGCGGTCAGCACGCACCAGACCAGCGCGCCGAGATAGATCGCGCTCAGGGCGATGGAGAAATGGGTCGTCATCGGGCAAGCATAAGCGAAGTCGGACCATTCGTGCGCAATTCAGAGGGACTGCGCCGCCATCAGCCGCCGCGCGTGGACGTGCATCGATTCGTCCACGGCCAGCCCTTCGCGGATCCGCTCCAGCAGCAGCGGTTTCTCCTGCGGAAATTGGTAGCCCTCGTAATCCCGCCGGAACAGCAGCCCGCCGCGGCGATCCGCCCAGGCGTTCATCGCATGATCGAAGCAGACCTTCGAGCTCACTTCCAGGCCGCCTATCATCCACTCCAATTCTTCCAGCCGCTCGTGCGGCGAGGACAGCTGCAGGCGGCCCTGCTCGACCTCGTCGAACAGCGGCGTTCCCGCGCGCGGCACCAGAGGCCGCGAACGGATATAGTGCGGATCGATTGCCGACAGCACGCGCGCCGTGTTCTGCGCGTGCTGGCGCCGTCGCTCTCTGCCGCCCAGGTCCGGCATCCAGTACATCGACAGCTGGAAGCCGGCGGCGACGGCCTTGCGCCCGCCTTCGATCTGCTCGTCGCTGCTCACTCCCTTATTCACCAGGGCCAGCAGTTCGTCGTCCCCGGTCTCGAGACCGACATGCACGCGGTCCAGGCCGGCTTCGCGGATCGAGCGCAGTTCCTCCGCCTTCCTCTTGAACAGCGTTTTCGAGCGGGTGTAGCTGGTCACCCGCGTCAGGGAATCCAGGGTCTGGCGCAGGTGCCTGAGCACCACCATGAACTCGCGCGGCCGCATGCTCATGCTGTCGGCGTCCTGCAGGAAAGCCGTCCTGCCGCCTGCAGCGAGCCAGTTGAACACCGTGACGAAGCTGGGATTCCCGACCAGGTCGCGGCCCTCGGCGAGCAGGGCGGCGCCCAGCTCGCGGTTGATCGCGCCGCCCATCCCGAGCTTCGACGAAACCGCCAGGATCTCGTCGCGGATCGCCGCGATGCGGTCGATATCCGCCGTAATCGCCTCCAGCGGCCGATAGCCGAAGCGCTGGCCCTTGTACATCTCGCAAAACGTGCAGCGGTTCCAGGGACAATTTTCGCTCACGCGCAGCAGCAGCGAGGCGCTGCCCCCCTCGCTCGGCGGGCGGTACGTCCCGATCTCGAACGAGAGCGAGCGCAGTCTGTCGACCTGTTCCCCGATACCCCTGCCTTCCGCCATCATCGCCACCAAGCTCCGGATTCGTCTGCTCTTATCTTAGCACCGGATGCGACAGCGTCTTCTGCCGGCATCGAGCGAGGCAGCAGGCCTGGCGCGCAATATCCGCTGCGCCGACATATGCAACGCTGCACCTGCGCTATTTCGCTCACAGCATCCGGTTCAGCAAGCGGTCCATGCGCGTGCGCCCGAGTCGCTTGAGCAGACGCTGGACCGGAGCGGGGTAAGCCTGGATGGTTTCGAGGGACGTGTAGTGATCCAGGCGCCGGGTGTGCGCCAGGATCCCTGCCAGCTCGGCCTCGTGCTGCGCGAGCAATCGCTTCTGCGGATCGTGGATCAGCAGACCGTTTTCGAGATCCAGGCGCCAGGCGCGGGGATTGATGTTGTGGCCGGTAAGCAGCGCGTAGTCGTCGTCGACCAGCAGGCCCTTGAGATGGAAAGTGTGGTCCTCATGGCGCCACAGACGCACGTCGAGCAGTCCGCGGTCGATGGCGCCCTGGCGGGTCCTGCAGTAGCGGCGCAAATTGCCTTCGTAGAGGTAGGGCAATGCGCCGATCGACTTGAACGGCTCTTCCGGTGGAATGTAGAAGTCGTTGGCGGTCTTGTCGCCCAGCACGATGGTGACCTTGCAGCGCTTCCTGATCTTCGCGTCGATGGCTTTGCGAACGGGGCCGGGAAGGTTGAAATAGGGCGTGTACAGGACCAGACGCCGTTCAGCGCGGCGAATCAGCTGCAGCAGGACGGCGTTGAGTTGGTTATCCCTGCCGCCGAAGCCGAACAGGGGCGTGACGCCCACTTCCCCGCTGCGTATGCTCCCCTCGGCCATGTGGTAGCGGCTCTTCGCAAGCGTGCGGCGAAATGCGACGATGGCGGCGCGCAAGGAAGCCGTTTTCGGTACGGCTTCGGCATCCAATGCGCGTACCGCCGGATCGGGGAGGACGACGCGCAGCAGCAGCCCGGCCAGGCTATCTGCAAGGTGCCGATCCTGAAACAGATGGTATCGATCCAGCCGGTAGCGCTGGTGGCGATGCAGGTAGACATCGTTGAGGCTGGCACCGCTGTAGAGGACCGTATCGTCGAAGATGAAGCCCTTCAGGTGCATCACGCCCAACATTTCCCGCGTCTGCACCGGCACGCCGTACACCGGAACGCCCGGGCCGCGACTGCGGGCCATCGCCCGGTACAGGCTTGCATTGCCCGCGCTCTTGATTTTGCCGATGAGCCCGCGCTGAGCCCGATGCCAATCCACGAAGACCGCGATCTCCAGCGCGGGTCGCGCCGCCTTGGCCGCATACAGCGCCGCAAGCACCTCCCTGCCGGCGGCGTCGTCCTGCAGGTAGAGCGTGGCGATAAGGATCCGCTGTTCGGCCTGCGCGATCAGGCGCAGCAGGGTTTCCCGAAACGTCGCCGGATCGGTCAAGGTCAGGACGCGATCCGCCGCCAGCGGAATACACGGCAGCCCGTCCAGTTCGGCTTTCCCTTCGGCGCGGCCGCGCAGGCTGCGCCAGGCCTTGGCCAGGGTGGAGGTCTTGCGTTGCGGGGATGATGTCTTTTCCATAGCCGGAACTATACCGTTCCTGCCGGCGTTTGACGGACCCGCTTAAAATGGTGTGCGGGCATTCACCGAATGCCGCTGATCCGGCTTTCGCCCATAAAAAAAGCCACCCAGGTGGCTGTTGCGTCTTTCCTTCAAGCGGCGCTTGACTCGGGCTCTATTCGTCGTCTTCCGCCTGATCGTCGTCGTACTCCGCTTGGTCCTCTGCTTCGGTCAGTTCGTCGCATTCCATTCGTTCGATCTCCATTCAATCGGTCTGCGCGACTAAGCTAGCAGGACTTCATTGCAGTTTTGTTGCTGTCCTGCCCATTTTCAGCATGAACGGACACATCGGCCCGCCTTCCAGATTCAAGTCCTGCCAGGCGCGCCGACCGCAAGTCAAGCAACGAGCTGCTGAATCTGCAACAGCAGCTCGGATTTCGACACTATGCCCAGCAGGCGGCGCTCGGCAATGCTATTCACGACCGGCAGGCGCTCGGTGCCCTGCGTCAAGAACGCCTGCAGCGCGTCGCCCAGACTGGCCTCGGGCAGGAGAAACTTGAAATCACGATTCATCAGATCGCCCGCGCTCGCCGAAGGCATAGCGTCTTTGGCAAGCAAGTGCTGCTTGATCTCGTGCAAGGAAATGACGCCTTCGAAGCGCGATGCATCGCCGACCACGTACACATATCTCACCGGATTATCTAAAAAGCTGCGCTCGACCTCGGCGAAATCGGCGGAGATGCGCACCACCGCAGCGGTCGGTTTAACCAGATCCGCAATCTGCAAGCCGCGCCAGCGCGCCTTGGCGCGTTCGCTCTCGTTGCGGTGAATCGTGACCTCGTACATCGAGTGCTTGCCCGTTGCCCGTGCCACGAAGTAAGCCGCAACGCAGGCGAGCATCAGCGGCAGCACTACCGAATAGCTCAGCGTCATCTCGAAGATCATCAGGATCGCCATCAGCGGCGCCTGCGTCGCACCTGCGAGGAATGCGCCCATGCCGACGATGGCGTATGCGAACGGCATCGATGTGGCGTGCGGCCAAAGCAGGTGCATGCCTTGGCCAAACAGGCATCCCAGCGAGGCGCCGACGAACAGCGTCGGCGTGAACACGCCGCCGATGCCTCCCGATCCGGTTGTCGCTGCGGTACTCGCGATCTTGGCGACCAGGACGAGCAGTACCATCCACCACATCCATTCATGGTGCAGCAGCGAATTGACGACGGAGTACCCATTGCCCCAGACTTCGGGCACGCGCATCGAAATCAAGCCCACGATGAGTCCGCCCAAGCCCAAGCGCACGGGCAAAGAAAGATTGAGCCGCCTGAAACCCGCTTTGGCGCTGTCCAACACGCGCAGGAACTGCGGCGCTGCGACGCCCGCGATCAGGCCCAGGAGCACAAACAGCAGCACCTCGCGCCCGACCACGTTGGGAAATGCCGGCATCTGATACGGCGGCTGATAGTGCGTGAAATTGCGCATGGTGATGTTCGACACCACTGAGGCGACCACCAATGGGCCGAAACTCTCCATAGCGATCGAGCCGAGCACGATCTCCGAAACAAACAGCGCGCCCCCGATCGGTGCGCTGTATGCCGCGGTGATGCCAGCCGCGGCACCGCAGGCGACCAGCAGACGCAGCCGGGCAGGACTGAACCGGGCCAGGCGACCCGTAAACGACGCGCACATCGCCGCCAGATGCACCATCGAACCCTCGCGTCCGATCGAGCCGCCCGAAGCAACTGTAAACAGGGAGGAAGCGCTGCGCGCGAGGCCCTGCCGCATCGGAATGCCGCCGTCACCTATCGCGATCGCCTCCATATAGTCCGAGGTGGCGCCCTGGGCGCTGAATCGTCTGCTGAGCTGCAGCAGCAACCCCGCGACCACTCCGCCGACCGCCGGAAGTACGAGGCGCTCATACAGCGGCACGGTTTCCGCCATCTCGACGAGGCTGCTGCTGTGGCCGACGGCGAGAAACTGCAAGGCGGCGATGGCTTCACGGAAGGCAATCGTCGCGATCGCGCCGAGAAAGCCGACCGCGACTGCCCACAGCAACATCGAGTGGGTTTCCGACGGCCGCAGTCGATCGAGCAGGCGGATCCAATGCCGGTGCAGGCGCGGCAAAGCTTTCATAGACGGCAATGTTCTTGCTGCGTGGAGAGGTGGCGCGAGTATATGTCGTTTTGCCTGAGGATTCCACAATCCGCGGTCGCGCCGGTTCGCGTTAATTCATCAACACTTTGTCCGCAACAGCCGGGCCAAACGGGGACACGGTCACGGGTAGAAGGCAAGCTATCTTTGCGCCCCGGATCGGGCTCTATTCATTGCAGTTTTGTTGCTGTCCTGCCCATTGCGACTTAAGTTTGGCTTAATTCTGACCTGCCATTGTTCAGACGTACACGGCCTCCATTGTGGAGGGCCAGTGCGGTAATCGGAGCGTCGATATGAAGATGACCGCGATTACAGCCAATTCGTGACCTTAGGCACCTGACGAACGACCAGCCGCGGGCTAGAGTCCAATTTAATTCGGTAACTGAACTGTCGTACCAGGAAGCCGAAGACGAGAATAGGAGAAATGCAATGTCTTTGAATATGGAAACAGTCCGTACGGACAAACCGGACCAAGGAGGCCCGCGCTACGCGCCAGGAATGGCCTTGCCGGG
>DATKUQ010000096.1:0-4581 GCA_035530495.1 Burkholderiales bacterium | reverse complement strand
GCGGGCGCCTATCCGTCACGCGTGCCCCTGCTTCAGGCGGCTGCGGTCCAGGCGGCGGCCGCATTGCTGAGTTTCGTCCTGATGGCTCTGGCTCCGGAGGCGGCGGCGATGAGCGGCGATGCCATGCCCCGGGCTCTGTTACAGGGCATTGTCGCAGCCGCCTTGGGGCGCGTGCTGGGCATGGATGCCTGGTGGATGCCGATCCACGCGCTGTTTGCGCCGGGGCTGGTGTGGACGCTGGGACTCGGCCTGCCGCCGGCATACGCGCTCGCCGCGTTTTGCATGCTCGCCTCGCTCTATTGGGGCGTGTCGCGAACGCGTGTGCCGTTGTTTCTGTCGAGCCGCGCTGCGGCGCAGGCAGTCGCCGGTCTGCTGCCGCGGGAGTGCGGCTTCACCTTCCTCGATCTGGGCTGCGGGCTCGGCGGGGTGCTCGCCAGCCTCGCGCGCGCGCGTCCTGCGGGCCGTTACCACGGCGTCGAATCGGCGCCGGTTCCGTTCCTGTTGAGCTGGTTGCGCGCGGCGCTCTGGTCCCGGTCCTGCCGCGTCAGCTGGGGGGATTTCCATGACCTCGATTTGAGCCGGTATGACGTCGTCTATGCCTACCTGTCGCCCGCAGCGATGCGCGATTTGTGGCAAAAGGCCAAACGCGAAATGCGTTCCGGAACCCTGTTGATCAGCAACAGCTTCGCCGTTCCCGGCGTGGCGCCGGTTATGACCGTCGCGACCGGCGCGCGGGACGAAGGCAGACTGCTGCTATGGTGCATGTGAAACAGGGGCAATGATGTTTTCTCGATTGCCGCGGGACATATCCGCCTGGGTACAGACGCTGGACGTGGTAGAGATCCCGGTGCTGCAGCGCACGGTCGTTGAATTGACCCGCCTGCGCGAGAACGAGGAGAGGGTGATTGCGCGCGACATCGCGCGCGTGCTGCTGCACGATCCGATGTTCACGCTGCGGGTGCTGCGCTACCTGCAGGCACATCGCAGAGCCGTGCAGATAACCGACATCACCACCGTCGAACACGCCTTGATGATGCTGGGGATAACGCCGTTTTTTACCCACTTCGCCGATCTGCCGGTGGTCGAATCGGCGCTGGCGGGCAAGCCGCGCGCGCTCGAAGGGTTCATGCGCGTAGCCTGCCGCGCGCACCATGCGGCACTGTACGCGAGCGATTGGGCCAATTTTCGCCACGATCTGCGGGCGGGCGAAGTCGCCATCGCCGCCCTGCTGCACGACCTTGCCGAAATGCTGCTGTGGTGCTGTGCGCCCGAAATATCGCTTGAGATCGCCGACATGCTGCGCAACAACCCCGGCCTGCGCAGCAGTGCGGCACAATCGAAGACGCTAGGCTTCACCTTCGCCGAACTGCACGGTGCGCTGCTTGCACGATGGCACTTGGCGGCGCTGCTGCAGTCGCTGATGGACGATATGCATGCGACGCATCCGCGCGTCAGGAACGTCGTGTTGGCGGCCAGGCTTGCCCGCCACTCGGCCTTCGGCTGGGACAATCCGGCGCTGCCGGACGATTTTGCGGCCATCGGGCAATTTCTAAAGCTGCCTCTGCCGGAGGTGCTGGCGCGGATACGGCGCAGCGCGCTGCAGGCGGACGTTGCGCACGAGTGGTGCGAACTGGTAGCGGTGCCGATGCCCGCCGATTTCGAAAAGCGCTTTTCCGGGGTTCAAGATTGCAGGAATACTGACGATAACTAGCGCAGGGCTCGAATTCCGGGCGGGGTGGGGCCTGATGGAACGCATTTCAAAACGAGAGGTGACGCGTTCCCCCCAAGCTTCCCTGAATCGGGGGGCGGTTCGGAAATTCTGAAATTTCCCTTTAGTCGACTTGGAGCGGTACATGGCGGATCCGAATCTGAAATTCCTGGTGGTGGACGATTTCTCGACCATGCGCAGGATCGTACGCAATTTACTCAAGGAGCTGGGCTTCCAGAATGTGGACGAGGCCGAGGACGGCGTCGAAGCGCTCGGCAAACTGCGCAACGGCGGGTACCAGTTCGTCATCTCCGACTGGAACATGCCCAATATGACTGGGCTCGATCTGCTGAAGAACATCCGCGCCGACGAAGCGATGAAAAGGCTGCCGGTCCTCATGGTCACCGCGGAAGCGAAGAAGGAGAACATCGTTGCCGCCGACCAGGCGGGCGCCAGCGGCTACGTGGTCAAGCCGTTCACTTCGGCAACCCTCGATGAAAAACTCAGCAAGATATTCAAGACTATGGAAGAGGGGGTCAAGGCATGAGCGCGGCCATGGCGGAAGCGGATTCCGACGACTTGCAGGCGCTGTTCGACAGCATCGTCTTGAACAACTCCGCGCAGCGGGGGGCTGCGCAAGCGCAAGCGCAGGTGCAGGCGGAAGCGGAGGAAATCCCCGCGGGCAACGTGATGAGCCGCATCGGCCGTCTCACGCGCACGCTGCATGACGCCCTGCGCGAGCTGGGATATGACCGGGTACTGGAAAAGACCGCTGCGGCGATACCCGACGCGCGCGACCGTCTGAATTATGTCGTCAAGATGACCGAGCAGGCCGCGGTGCGCGCCCTGAACGCGATCGAGGCCGCCCAGCCGGTACAGGAGCGGCTGGGGAAGGAAGCCGAAGGCTTGGCCGCGCATTGGCAAAAGCTGTTCGACAGGCAATTGAGCGTGGAAGAGTTCAAGACGCTGGTGGACAGAACGCGCAGCTACCTCGCCGACGTGCCGAAGCAGACCGATGCCACCAATGCCCAGCTGCTCGAGATCATGATGGCGCAGGACTTCCAGGATCTGACCGGACAGGTGATCAAAAAGATCACGAAGCTGGCGCAGGAAATGGAAAAGCAGCTGGTGCATTTGCTGGTCGACCTGGTGCCCGCCGACGTTCGCCACGAAATCGACAGCGGCCTGCTCAATGGTCCGGTCGTGAACACTGCCGCCGGGGCGGAGGTCGTGACCAGCCAAAACCAGGTCGACGACCTGTTGGCCAGCCTGGGGTTCTAGCCGCCCACGCGGGCGCCGCCGGGCGCCGCCGGACGGCGCCGGCGGCGCATCCGCATCCGCGCGTGCCCGCGGCACCTGCGCTACTTGCGCATTTGGCCGCGCTGCGATTTCGGTTGCACGCGCGATTGCCTGCGAAGGCCGGGAATTGCGCTGCAAAAACGGCACTGTTCAGCTGATCGAGGGCCGCACCGCCATCCGATAATCCCGTTTAATCAGCCAAGGACGGGAGATGGCAGAAGACACCGGTTTCGAACGCACCGAGCCAGCATCTGCACGACGGCGCGAACAGTCACGTGAGGAGGGGCAGGTAGCGCGTTCGCGCGAACTGTCCACGCTGGCGCTGCTGCTCGCCGCCGGTGGCGGGCTCTGGTTTATGTGGTCTGGCCTCACCGACAAACTGTCGGGTGTGATGCACCGCTGCCTGCAACTCGACCGCGCCGCCGCGTTTGACCCCAATCTGATGCTGCTGCGCCTGAAGGACTCCAGCGTCGACGCGGCGCTCGCGTTCTCGCCGCTGCTGCTGCTGCTCGTGCTGGCGGGCATCGCATCGGCGCTGCTGCTGAACGGCTGGCTGTTCAGCTTCAAGCCGCTGCTGCCCGACTGGAACCGCATCGATCCGCTGCAGGGCATGACGCGCATCGTGTCCCTGCACGGTGTGATCGAAATGCTCAAGGCGATCGCGAAGACTGTGCTCGTCGGCGGCGTCGCCGTCTGGGTCCTCTGGTACAACAGAGGCGCCGTGCTCGCGCTCGCGGGCGAGCCGCTGCGCGCGGGCATGGCGCACCTGATGCGCATGCTCGACACAAGCTTTCTGATCATGTCCGCAAGCATCGCCCTGGTGGTCGCGGTGGACGTTCCGTTCCAGATCTGGGACCACGAGCGCAAACTGCGCATGACGCGCGAAGAGGTGCGTCAGGAGAACAAGGAGACCGAGGGCGATCCCAAGGTCAAGGCGCACATTCGCAGCCAGCAGCGCGAGATGGCGCGCCGGCGCATGATGGCCGAAATTCCGAAGGCCGACGTGGTGGTCACCAATCCGACCCATTACGCGGTGGCGCTGCGCTACGAGGACGGCGCGATGCGTGCCCCGCGGGTGGTGGCGAAGGGTGCGCACCTGCTGGCCGCGCGCATTCGCGCGCTGGCCGAGGAGCACCGTGTCCCGGTGCAGGAAGCCGCGCCGCTGGCGCGCGCGCTCTACCGCCATGCCGATCTGGGCGACGAGATCCCGGCCGCGTTGTATACGGCGGTGGCGGAAGTGCTGGCCTACGTATACCAACTGCGCCGCCAGCGCGAGGCCGGCGGCCCGATGCCGCAGCAGCCGGCGCTGGCGCCGCTGCCGGGCGGACTTGATCCCGGCGTGCCTGCCGCATGAACGCCACCTTCAATCTGCGGCCGCTGCTAGGCAGCAGCGGGCTGCGTGCGGCGGCGGTGCCGATGCTGATCATCATGATTTTGGCGATGATGATCCTGCCGCTGCCGCCGTTTCTGCTGGATCTGCTGTTCACCTTCAACATCGCGCTCGCGATCATCGTGCTGCTGGTGAGCCTGTACACCTTGAAGCCGTTGGATTTCGCGGTGTTTCCCACCGTCCT
>DATKUQ010000095.1:0-13880 GCA_035530495.1 Burkholderiales bacterium | reverse complement strand
ATCCTCATGTACCGCGCGGCCTGGGTGCCGGTGGGTGAGGACCAGGTGCCGCACGTCGAGCTCACGCGCGAGGTGGCGCGCCGCTTCAACCATCTGTTCGGACGCGAGCCGGGCTTCGAGGACAAGGCCAAGGCGGCGGTGAAGAAGCTCGGCAGCAGGAAGGGCAGGCTGTACAACGAGCTGCGCACCCGCTATCAGGAACAAGGCGACGAAGCTGCGCTGCAGGCAGCGCGGGCACTGCTGAACGAGCAGCAGAATCTGTCGATGGGCGATGAGGAGCGCTTGTTCGGCTATCTCGAGGGCGGAGGACGCATGATCCTGGCCGAACCGCAGGCCTTGCTGACCGAATCATCCAAGCTGCCGGGCCTGGATGGCCAGAAGATGTCCAAGTCCTACAACAACGCCATCACTTTGCGCGAGGATGCCGCCACGGTGACCAAAAAGCTGCGTACCATGCCCACCGACCCGGCCCGGGTAAGGCGCAGCGACCCGGGCGACCCGGAAAAATGCCCGGTGTGGCAGCTCCATTTGGTCTATTCGGGCGACAGCACGCGCGCCTGGGTACAGCAGGGATGCAAGAGCGCCGGGATTGGCTGCCTCGAGTGCAAAGAGCCGCTGATTCAATCGATACTGGCCGAACAGACGCCGATGCGCGAGCGCGCCCAGCGCTATTTGGACGATCCGACTCTGGTAAGGAGCATCGTCGCCGACGGCTGCGAAAAGGCGCGCGCGCTAGCGGCCGAGACCATGCGCGACGTACGCGAAGCCATGGGACTGAATTACTCGTGATTGCAGACGCCGCGTCCAACGACGCACCCATCGATTCGGCGGCGGGCGTATCGGCCCCGCTGCTGGCTGCTGCGGCCGACGCGCGCGTTGCCACGGTGCGGGGCGAAGCCTTGATGGAAATGCCGTCGGATTTGTACATTCCGCCCGACGCGCTCGAGGTGTTTCTGGACACTTTCGAAGGACCGCTTGATCTTCTGCTTTATCTGATCCGCAAGGCCAACATCGACATACTCGATATTCCGATGGCGCGGCTTACCGAGCAGTATCTGGAATACGTCGAGCTGATGCGCCGGCGCAACCTGGAGCTCGCCGCCGAGTATCTGCTGATGGCTGCGCTGCTGATGGAAATCAAATCGAGAATGCTGCTGCCGCGTCCGCGCGCCCTGCGCGAGGAGGAAGAGGATCCACGCGCAGAATTGGTGCGCCGGCTGATGGAATACGAGGGCATGAAGCTTGCAGCGCACAAGCTCGACGCGCTCCCAGTGCTGGGGCGCGATTTCCTCACAGTTGAGGTGTGGATCGAACAGGCCGCGGTGCAGCGCCTGCCGCAGGTGCGCACCCAGGATCTGGTTGCCGCATGGCAGACCCTGCTGATGCATGCGCGCATGACCCAACATCATAAAGTCACGCGCGAAGAGTTGTCGGTGCGTGAATTCATGTCCGTTATCCTGCGCCGCTTGCAAGGCGGCCAGTTCGCCGATTTCACCTCCTTGTTCGAGGTCGGCAAAGGGGTGGCGGTGGTCGTGGTGAGTTTTCTCGCGCTGCTCGAATTGGTGCGCGAGAGTCTGATCGAAGTGACCCAGTCGGAGCCCTATGCTCCGATCTATGTGAAGCTGGCCCATGCTGAATCCTAATGAAGCCAAGACCGTCCTCGAGACCGCCCTGCTTGCGGCGCAGGAGCCGCTCATGCTCGCCGAACTGAGGCGCCTGTTTGATGAGGACATCGGCGCGGACACGCTGCGGCGCCTGCTCGACGAACTGCGTGATGCCTGGCAGGACCGGGGCGTGGAGCTGGTCAACCTGGCGAGCGGCTGGCGTTTTCAGACGCGGCCGGAGTTTCAGCCGTATCTGGAGCGGCTGTCGCATGACAAACCGCCGCGCTATTCGCGCGCGGTGATGGAAACGCTCGCCATCATCGCCTACCGCCAGCCGGTGACGCGCGGCGATATCGAGGACATTCGCGGCGTGACCGTGTCCAGCAACGTGATCAAGAGCCTGGAGGCGCGCGGCTGGATTGACACGGTGGGCTATCGCGATGTTCCGGGCCGCCCAGCGCTGTACGCGACCACCAAAACTTTTCTCGATGATCTGGGCCTGCGTTCTCTGCAGGAATTGCCACCGCTTGAACAGATAAGCAGCACACTCGATCTTGCACCGCAGAACCCCACAAGCGAAGCGCCGGTCGCAGCCGCAGAGACCGCCGCTCCGGCCACGGCAGCCGACTAGCGCCGCGGCGCCTGCCGCGCCTGCGGCAACGGACAAGCTGCAGAAGGTGCTCGCGGGTGCCGGCCTGGGCTCGCGCCGAGAAATGGAGCAATGGATCGCCGCCGGCAGGGTCAGCGTCAACGGCGTGACTGCAACGATAGGTACGCGCGTCGGCGCAGGCGACCGGGTGCAGGTCGACGGCCGGCCGCTGCGCCTGCCGCGCAGCGGCGCGGCGCGCGTGCTGCTCTATCACAAGCCCACCGGCGAGATCGTCAGCCGCGACGATCCGGAAGGCCGTCCCGAGGTTTTCGACCAGCTGCCGCGCCTGCGCGGTGCCAAATGGGTTGCCGTCGGGCGGCTGGACTTCAACACCAGCGGCCTGTTGATATTCACCACCTCGGGCGAACTCGCCAACCGCCTGATGCATCCGCGCCACAGGATCGAGCGCGAGTACGCGGTACGCGTGCTGGGAGAACTGACCGCGGAGCAGATACAGGCGCTGCGCACCGGGGTGCAGCTCGATGACGGACCGGCGCACCTGGACAGCATTGAGGACGCGGGCGGTCAGGGCAGTAACCACTGGTACAACGTGGTGCTGTCCGAAGGGCGCAACCGCGAGGTGCGGCGCCTGTTCGAAGCCCTGCGACTAACCGTCAGTCGCTTGATGCGGGTGCGTTTCGGTCCGATCAGCTTGCCCTCGCACCTTAAGCGCGGCCAGATGCGCGAACTCGACGAAGCCGAGATCGCCCGTCTGTATGCGGCGCTGGAATTGCAGCCGGCAGCAGCTGAATCTCCCGCCGGGCGCGCGCCGCGGCCGGCGCTCTCCAAACCGGGACGATCGCGCCAGCGGCGCTGATTCGCGGTAGAACAAACTTAAGCTTCCCTCTCCAAGCATCGCATCGCCAAGGACAAAACGGATTGTTCCTGGCGAGTTTTTCTGCTACAATTTCAAAACTGTAGAAAGCGGTCAGCGGGATGGGCGGTCAGCCCATTTTTTATTTGTGGCTATGGAACTGCAAGGTTTGCTGGAAACAACGGTGAGCGGGCTCGGTTACGAGCTCGTTAGCGTCGAGCTGTCCAATCGCGGCAGGATGCTGCGGGTTTTTATCGACCGGCCGGCGGCCGGCCCGCTAGGCGCCGGCACAGGCGGGATTACCGTGGACGACTGCGCCCGTGTCAGCAACCAATTGGCGCGGGTGCTGGAGGTAGAGGATTTCGATTACGACAGGCTGGAAGTGTCCTCCCCGGGGCTGGACCGGCCGTTGAAGAAAGAGGCTGATTTTGCGCGTTTTGCAGGAGAGCAGGCGCGGCTGACGCTGCGGGTGCCGCTTGCCGGTCGGCGCAATTTCACCGGAGTGATGCGTGCAGTGGCCGAGGGTAAGTTGCAGCTGGAAACCGAAAGCGGCATGGTGAGTCTGGATCTCGCCAATATCGACAAGGCGCGCCTGGTGCCGAGGATCGAATTTTGAAGTTGGAGGTGTAGTAAATGAGCCGTGAGATTTTGCTGCTGGTGGATGCCCTGTCGCGCGAAAAGAACGTCAACAAGGACGTGGTCTTCGTTGCGCTGGAAATGGCGCTCGCCTCGGCCACCAAGAAGCGCTTCAGCGACGACGCTGACGTGCGCGTCGCAGTGGATCGCGAAACCGGGGAGTTCGAATCTTTCCGCCGCTGGCAGGTCGTGGCCGACGAACTGGTGGAGAACCCGGCGCAGCAGATTCCCTTGTCCGAGGCGATCAAGCAGCATGCGGACATCCAGCTCGAAGAGTTCATCGAGGAGCCGCTGGAGCCGATTGAATTCGGCCGCATCGGCGCCCAGGCGGCCAAGCAGGTGATCCTGCAGAAGATCCGTGACGCCGAGCGCGAGCAGATCCTACAGGACTTCCTGGGCCGCGGCGAAAAATTGGTGACCGGCACGGTGAAACGCATCGAGCGCGGCAACGCCATAATCGAGTCCGGCCGTATCGAGGCGGTGCTGCCGCGCGACCAGATGATTCCGAAAGAGAATCTGCGCGTGGGCGACCGCGTGCGCGCCTTGCTGCTGCGCATCGACCGCAATGTGCGCGGCCCGCAATTGGTGCTGTCGCGCACGGCGCCGGAATTCATCATCGAACTGTTTCGTCTGGAAGTTCCTGAAATCGAGGAGAATCTGCTCGAAATCAAGTCTGCGGCGCGCGATCCCGGCGTGCGCGCCAAGATCGCGGTGTACACCGGCGACAAGCGCATCGATCCCATCGGTACCTGCGTCGGCATGCGCGGTTCGCGCGTACAGGCGGTTACGGGGGAACTCGGCGGCGAACGCGTCGATATTGTCCTCTGGTCAGCCGATCCAGCGCAATTTGTCATCGGCGCGCTGGCTCCCGCCGACGTATCCAGCATCCTGGTCGACGAAGAGAAGCACAGCATGGACGTGGTGGTGGACGAGGCCAATCTGGCCATCGCCATCGGCAGGAGCGGGCAAAACGTGCGCCTTGCGTCCGAACTCACCGGCTGGACCATCAATCTGATGAGCGAAGAAGAATCGGCGAAGAAGCAGCAGGAAGAGAGCGCCGGCATCCGCTCGGTATTCATAGAAAAGCTCGACGTCGACGAGGAAGTGGCAGACATCCTGGTCCAGGAAGGATTCTCTTCGCTGGAAGAGGTCGCCTACGTGCCGATCAACGAAATGCTGGAAATAGAGTCTTTCGACGAGAACACGGTCAACGAACTCAGGAGCCGCGCCCGCAACGCCCTGCTGGTGCAGGAAATTGCGAGCGAGGAGAAGGTCGAGGGCGTAGATCCGGATCTGCTGGGCCTGGAAGGCATGGACAGCCACATCGCCGCCAAACTGGCCGAATCCGGTATCCGGACCCGCGACGACCTGGCGGATCTGGCTACGGACGACCTGACCGAGATTTGTGCCATGGACACCGAGCGCGCCAAGGCGCTGATCATGAAGGCGCGCGAGCATTGGTTCGCGGAAGAGGAAGGGAAGTAGGGGATCGGTATGGCGCAGACTAGCGTTACACAATTTGCCGGGGAGCTCAAAGTCCAGCCTTCGGTGCTGCTCGAGCAACTCAAGGCCGCTGGCGTGCACAAGAAGCAGGCCGAGGACACGCTGAGCGAGCAGGACAAGACCAGGCTGCTCGAATACCTGCGCAAATCGCACGGCGCCACCGAGGCGAAGAGCAAGATCACGCTCACGCGCAAGCAGACTTCCGAGATCAAGAAATCGGATTCGACCGGCAAGTCGCGCACCATTCAGGTCGAGGTCAAGAAAAAGCGCGTGTTCGTCAAGCGCGATACGGCCGCCGAGACGGTGCCGGAAGTCGTCGTTCCCGTCGCCGCACCCGTCGAGGAAAAGAAAACTGCCCCCAGGCTGCCGGTAGTGGACGCGCAGCAAATGGAGCTGCGCGAGCAAGAGCAAAAACGCCAGGCCGAGCTGATGGCGCGGCAGTCGGAGGAATTGCGCGAAAAGCAGGAGCGCGAAAAGAAACTCGCGGAAGCGCGCGAAGCCGAAGAGAAACGGGCGCAGGAGGCGCTGGCCAAACCCGGCGCCGAGCCGGCGCCGGCTACAGACGGCACCCTGCACAAGCCCAAGGTCGACGAAGCCGCTAAGGGCGACAAGAAGGCCCCAAAGAAGAAAACGACGACCATCTGGAAAGACGAAGCCGCCAAGCGGCGCACGATCAAGACCCGCGGCGACGTGGGTGGCGCCTCGGGCTGGCACACGCCCAAGGGGTCGCGCCACAAGCCGGCGGCCGCAGTCGAGTCGGTGCAGGCCTTCGCGGCACCGACCGAGCCTGTGGTGCGTGAAGTCATGGTCCCGGAGACCATCTCCGTAGCCGATCTCGCGCACAAGATGTCGGTCAAGGCAGCCGCGGTCATAAAGACCCTGATGAAGCTGGGCAGCATGGTCACCATCAACCAGGTGCTGGACCAAGAGACCGCCATGATCGTGGTCGAGGACATGGGACACATCGCCAAAGCGGCGCGACTGGACGAACCCGACACTTTCCTTACCGAACAGCCGCAGGGGAACGAGGCCGCGCATGAGCTGCATGCGCGCGCGCCGGTCGTGACGGTGATGGGCCACGTCGATCACGGCAAGACCTCGCTGCTGGACTATATCCGCCGCACGCGCGTCGCCTCGGGCGAAGCCGGCGGCATTACCCAGCATATCGGCGCGTATCATGTGCAAACGCCGCGCGGGATGGTGACGTTTTTGGACACCCCTGGCCACGAGGCGTTCACCGCGATGCGCGCGCGCGGAGCCAAGGCCACCGATATTGTTATCTTGGTAGTCGCGGCCGACGACGGCGTGATGCCGCAAACGATAGAGGCGATTGCGCACGCCAGGGCGGCCAATGTGCCGCTGGTGGTGGCAATCAACAAGATCGACAAGCCCGATGCCAACCTCGAGCGCGTCAAGCAGGAGCTGGTGGCGCAAAACGTGGTGCCCGAGGAATATGGCGGCGAATCGCCATTCGTGCCGGTGTCGGCGAAGACCGGAGCCGGGATAGACAATCTGCTCGAGCAGGTGCTGCTGCAGGCCGAGGTATTGGAGCTGAAGGCACCGGTGGAGGCGCCCGCCAAAGGCCTGGTGATCGAAGCGCGCCTGGACAGGGGTAAGGGGCCCGTTGCGACCGTGCTAGTACAATCGGGCACCCTGCATCGCGGCGACGTGCTGCTGGCAGGTTCCGTGTTCGGCCGCGTGCGTGCGATGCTCGACGAAACCGGCCAGCCGGTGGAGCAGGCGGGGCCGTCGATTCCGGTGGAAATTCAAGGCCTGTCCGACGTGCCACTTGCAGGGGAAGAGGCGGTGGCGCTGGCCGACGAGCGCAAGGCGCGTGAAATCGCCTTGTTCCGCCAAGGCAAGTTCCGCGAGGTCAAGCTCGCGAAACAGCAAGCGGCAAAGCTTGAAAACATGTTCGAACAGATGGGCGAGGGCGGCGTAAAAACCCTCGCGCTGCTGATCAAAGCCGATGTGCAGGGCTCGCGCGAAGCGCTGGCGCATGCCCTGTCGCGTCTGTCCAACGAAGAGGTGAAGGTGAGTGTCGTGCATAGTGGGGTCGGGGCCATTACCGAGTCCGATATCAACCTTGCGCTCGCGTCCAAATCGGTGGTCATCGGATTTAACACCCGCGCCGATGTTGCAGCCAGGAGGCTGGCCGAGTCGCAGGGCGTTGACATTCGCTACTACAACATCATCTATGACGCGGTGGATGAGGTGAAAGCGGCGCTTTCCGGCATGCTCGCGCCGGAGAAAAAGGAAAATATTCTCGGTTTGGTAGAGATTCGCCAGATCTACAAGATATCCAAGGTCGGCACTGTCGCCGGCTGCATGGTGCTGGAAGGCCTGATCAAGCGCGGTGCGCGCGTGCGCCTGCTGCGCGACCACGTGGTGCTATTCGATGGCGAGCTCGATACCCTCAAACGCTTCAAGGACGACGTGCGCGAAGTGAAAGCCGGGTTCGAGTGCGGTCTGTCGCTGAAGAATTTCAACGACATCAAGGAAGGCGATCAGGTCGAAGCGTACGAGGTGCTGGAAGTCGCGAGGACGCTGTAAGGCGGGACTGGATCCCGCCTTACGCGCGTCGGCGCTCCGGTGCCGCTCCACCAGCGCATGAGGTTGCCCTATGCCTAAAGGCCCTGCCCGCAGTCTGCGCGTCGCCGACCAGATCCAGCGCGAACTGGCGGAGATCATACGCACCGAGCTGAAAGACCCGCGCGTGGCCATGATTACCCTGACCGGCGTCGAAGTGACGGCGGATTATTCCCACGCCAAAGTGTTTTACACGTTGATGGGCGATGCCGCGCAGCGTGCCGAGACCGAAGCGGGTCTGAAGCAGGCCGGCGGATTTCTGCGCAGTCAGATTGCGCGCCGCATCAAGCTCCATTCCATACCGCAACTGCATTTCATCTACGACGCCTCCGTCGAGCGTGGTTTCGAATTGTCGCGGCTGATCGACGAGGCCGTGGCCGACAGCAAGGAACCTCGCTCTTAACAAGGGTCAGCCGGACGCAATCGAAGTGTCTCCGGCTGGGGAAAAGCCTTTTACTCACGGACAATGGGGTGCGCTCCCCTTGTCCCCCAAGGAGACTTCCGTCGGGGCGTAAATCTCCCCGGGGATACGCCGGCACCATTTATTGAAATCTCTACCAGCCCTATAAATTTTTGACTCATACCAGACCAATGCCTTCGCACCGAGTAAAGCGTCGTCTGAACGGCGTGCTGATGCTGGACAAGGCACCGGGCGCGAGTTCGAATGCGGCCCTGCAGCAGGCAAAGCGTCTGTACCAGGCGGCCAAAGCCGGGCACGCCGGCACGCTCGATCCGCTTGCTGCCGGGCTGTTGCCGATACTATTCGGCGAGGCCACCAAATTTTCTTCCGACCTGCTCGAGGCCGACAAGACCTATTCGGCGGAGATCATGCTTGGCGTCAGCACCGTCACCGCGGATGCCGAAGGCGAGGTGATCGCCACGCGCGCGGTAAGCGTCACGGCGGAGCAACTCGCCGCGGCCCTGCTCAATTTCCGCGGCGAAATACTGCAAACGCCGCCGCTTTATTCGGCGCTGAAGCACGCGGGCAAGCCGCTCTATGCCTACGCCCGTGCCGGCATCGACATCGAGCGCGCGCCGCGCCGGGTCAGGATACATGCCTTAGACCTCCAATGGTTCGATGGCGATCGGCTCGCTCTGTCGGTGACCTGCAGCAAAGGCACATATATCCGATCGATCGCTCACGACTTGGGCGAGATGCTCGGTTGCGGCGCGCATCTCGCCGCCCTGCGACGCACTGCGGTTGGGCGCTTTGGCCTGGACTGCGCGCATACCCTGGAAAGCCTGGAGGCGATCTCGGCAGCCGAACGCGATGCCAGTTTATTGCCGGTGGATGCCTTGCTGCAGGATCTGCCCGAGGTGCGCCTGGAACCGGCGCAGCAGCTGCGGTTCCTGCGCGGGCAGGCGTTGCCCTGGGACGGGCCGGCGCAGGCGCGTGTGCGCGTCTACGGCAGCGACGGCGCCCTCCTGGGCGTGGGTGAGGCTGACACAGGGGGGGCGATTTCGCCGAAGCGCGTAATCGCCCACGTTTAAACCCGTTCGGCGCTGTGCACAGATCAAACAGATTGCGGAAAACCCTTGAAAAACCACCCATTTTCAGTGTAAAATCCGCCCCTTTGCTGCAGCGACGAAGACACGAAGACTAGACTCAGGAGAGTATCAGAATGCCATTTACTACTGCGCATAAAGCGCAAATCATGAACGATTACCAGCGCGCCAAGGGCGACACCGGTTCGCCGGAAGTCCAGGTCGCTCTGCTGACGACGCGAATCAACGAGCTCACCGGCCATTTCAAGGCCCATGTTAAAGACCATCATTCCCGCCGCGGCTTGCTGAGAATGGTCAGCCAGCGGCGCAAGCTGCTGGATTACCTGAAGCGCAAGAATGCGGATAGCTACCGCAGCCTGATCGAGCGGCTGGGCCTGCGCAAGTAAACTCGACGCCCGTCGGAAACACGACGGGCGTTTTGTTATTTGCGCGGGCGCATTTCCCGTTCCAGAAGCAGCCCGTATCCTCATCTGACCGCAGGCGCGTAGCGCGCCCCCTTGCAAAGGACACTACCTTGAATCCGATCAAAAAAACTTTTACCTACGGCGCTCATCAGGTCACGCTGGAAACCGGCGAAATTGCGCGCCAAGCCGGCGGCGCCGTCCTCGTCAGCATGGACGATACCGTGGTGTTGTGCAGCGTAGTGGGCTCCAAGCACGCCAGATCCGGGCAGGATTTTTTCCCGCTCACCGTCGACTACATTGAAAAAACCTATGCCGCAGGCAAGATTCCCGGCGGATTTTTCAAGCGCGAGGGCAGGCCTTCGGAGAAAGAGGTCCTCACGTCACGCCTGATCGATCGCCCCATCCGCCCGTTGTTCCCCGATGGCTTCTACAATGAAGTTCAGGTGGTGGCCACAGTCATGTCGGTGAATCCCGAGGTCGACCCCGACATTGCGGCGCTGATCGGTGTCTCAGCGGCGCTGACGCTGTCCGGGATACCGTTCAACGGCCCGATCGGTGCCGCGCGTGTCGGATACGCCAACGGCCAGTACATCCTCAATCCGACCGCCACGGAGCTGAAAGACTCGAAGCTCAATCTGGTGGTGGCTGGTACCGAACACGCCGTGTTGATGGTGGAATCGGAAGCGCATGAATTGTCGGAGGAGGTGATGCTCGGCTCCGTGATGTTCGGTCACCAGCACATGCAGGCCGCGATTCAGGCGATCAACGAACTCGCCGATGCTGCCGCAAAGCCTATGTGGGACTGGCAGCCGCCGGCAAAGGACGAAACCCTGACCGCGCGCGTCGCTTCGCTGGCCGAGGCCGATCTGCGCGCAGCATTCGCGATCAAGGAAAAGCAGGCACGCTCCGAGGCCATCGATGCGCTCTGGACGCGCGTGTTCACGGAGATCGGTGTCGGCAGCGAAGGAGGCCCGGATGCGAACGCTGCGAAGGAAATCTGCTTTGCGCTGGAATCAAAAATCGTGCGCAACCAGATTCTCGACGGCGAGCCGCGCATCGACGGTCGCGACACGCGTACCGTACGCCCGATCAGTATCCGGCTCGGCGTGTTGCCGCGCACCCACGGTTCGGCGCTGTTTACCCGCGGCGAGACCCAGGCCATCGTGGTCGCAACCTTGGGAACGGCGCGCGACTCGCAGATTATCGATGCCCTGATGGGAGAGTACAAGGAGCGCTTTATGCTCCACTACAATTTTCCCCCGTATGCCACCGGCGAAACCGGGCGCGTCGGCACGCCCAAGCGGCGCGAGATCGGCCACGGACGCCTGGCCAAGCGCGCGCTGCTGGCGACGCTGCCCCCCGTGGAGGAGTTTGGCTACAGCATGCGCGTGGTATCGGAGATCACGGAATCCAACGGTTCCAGCTCGATGGCCTCGGTGTGCGGCGGCAGTCTGGCGTTGATGGATGCGGGTGTGCCGATGAAGGCTCACGTGGCCGGCATCGCCATGGGCTTGATCAAGGAGGGCCAACGATTCGCCGTGCTCACCGACATTCTCGGCGATGAAGACCACCTGGGCGACATGGACTTCAAAGTGGCGGGCACCGAGAACGGCGTCACCGCGCTGCAGATGGACATCAAGATCGAGGGCATTACCAAGGAAATCATGCAAGTCGCGTTGTCGCAGGCGCGCGAGGGGCGCATGCATATACTTGGGAAGATGGCGGAGGTGCTGCCGTCTTCGCGTTCGGACATTTCCACTTTCGCGCCGCGCATTATCAAGATCAAGATCAATCCGGACAAAATCCGTGACGTGATCGGCAAGGGCGGCGCGGTAATCCGCGCGCTCACCGAAGAAACCGGTACGACGATCGATATCGAGGACGATGGTACCGTAAGCATCGCCTGCATCAGCTCCGAGGGCGGGGAGCTTGCACGCAAGCGTATCGAGGCAATTACGGCGGACGTGGAGGTGGGAAAGGTCTACGACGGCACGGTCCTGAAGCTGCTCGATTTCGGCGCTATCGTCAGCGTGCTGCCGGGCAAGGACGGGCTGCTGCATATCTCGCAGATCAGCCAGCAGCGCGTCGCGAGCGTCGCCGATCACCTCAAGGAAGGCCAGCTGGTCAAGGTCAAGGTGCTGGAAGCGGACGACAAGGGCCGGCTGCGCCTGTCGATGAAGGCGGTGGAGGCGGAGGCGCAGCAACCCGGAGCGGCGCAGCCGAGCTGATTCTGGGACGCCCGAAACAAAAAGGACGCTGCGGCGTCCTTTTTTTATCTGTGCGCCCGGCAGGGCGCACATACTTGGGGGTGGAAGTCCCCTACACGCCCGGCAAGGGGAAGTGTTAGCCGAACGGCAAGGGTGTCGCGGGCGACTGCGAATCTGAAGGAAGCTGAAGGCAAAGCGCTGGCCTGACGAACAGGAAGCGGATAGAGGCGACGCATTGGGGTGAGACGGCCGATATCGTCAAAGCCCGAAACTTGCACAGAACGGTGCGGCGTAGATCCGACAGGCATAAGCGTGAAGGTGTGTGCGCAATACCCGGGGAGATGTGCATGGGTGCCGAGGGTGACCTCAGTGCTACTGACATCGCAAGGTGTCGGGAGGCTCATGCAGAAGTCAGCAGAGGCCATAGTAGGTGTCCGCACGAACCGAAGGGCCGAACATTGAAAGCCGCAAGTAGGCGGCGGGACCACACGGACAGTCGATGAAGGCAGAAGATTCGCGGCAAGCGGATACCGATGAGGAAGTGACGGCGCGGAACGTCGGCATGACCTTGTCTGGCGCCGAGGCGGACGTGACGACCCGCAGGCGGACGAAAGCGGAGTTGAAGCAGGAAAGCGGGCTGATGGAGGCCGTGTGCGAACGCGACAACCTGAAGCTCGCGTATCAGCGGGTGCTCGAGAACAAAGGCGCGGCCGGCGTCGACGGTATCGGCATCGCCGAGTTCAAAGACCACCTCAAGCAACATTGGCCGACGATCAAGGCCAAGCTACTGGCTGGGGCGTACATACCCCAAGCAGTGCGCCGGGTGGATATCGAGAAGCCGCAAGGCGGAACGAGAACACTCGGCATTCCAACGCTGACGGATCGGATGATCCAGCAAGCGTTGCATCAGGTGCTCTCACCGATTTTCGAGGCGGGCTTCTCCGAATCGAGTTATGGCTTTCGACCGGGGAGGAACGCCCATCAAGCGGTTAAGGCGGCAAAGCAGTACGTCGCTGAAGGCCGCAGGATTGTGGTGGACATGGACTTGGAGAAATTCTTCGACCGCGTCAATCACGATCTGCTGATGGAGAAACTCTCGAAGAAGATCGGTGATGGGCGAGTACTGTGCATCATCCGCCGGTATCTTGAAGCGGGCATGATGGCGCAGGGGATCGTATCCCCGAGGACGCAAGGCACGCCGCAAGGCGGGCCCTTGAGTCCGCTGCTGTCGAACATCCTGCTGACGGAACTGGACCGGGAACTGGAACGCCGGGGCCACGCCTTCTGCCGCTACGCCGACGACTGCAACATCTATGTCCAAAGCCAACAGGCAGGGGAGCGGGTCCTGGCGAGCATTACCCGGTTTCTGGCGGACACGCTCAAGCTCACGGTCAATACGGCCAAGAGCGCGGTAGCGCGTCCGTGGGTGAGGAAGTTTCTGGGCTACAGCCTCACTTGGCACCAAGTCCCGAAACTGCGGATTGCGCCGACCAGTCTGAAACGGCTGGAAGACAAAGTCCGAGAGGTACTCAAGGGCGCGAGAGGGCGCAGCCTGGCGAAGGTCGTCATCGCGCTCAACCCAATCCTTCGAGGCTGGATGGCCTACTTTCGGCTGACCGAGACCAAGCGGGCGGTGGAAGCGCTCGATGGCTGGGTCAGGCGCCAACTGCGGTGCATTCTGTGGCGGCAGTGGAAACGCCCTTATACTCGTGGCCGGCACCTGATGCAGGCGGGACTCACGGAAGAACGGGCGTTCCGCTCGGCCTTCAACCAACGCGGGCCGTGGTGGAACAGTGGCGCAAGCCATATGAACCAGGCATTCTCGAAGTCTTTCTTTGATCGTTTAGGTCTGGTGTCGCTGCTCGATACAATGCGACGATTCCAGTGCGTTCAATGAACCGCCGGATGCGGAACCGCACGTCCGGTGGTGTGGGAGGACGGCGGGGGTAACCCCGCCTCCTACCCGAT
>DATKUQ010000094.1:0-2521 GCA_035530495.1 Burkholderiales bacterium | reverse complement strand
ACGACGAGGACAGCCGGCGCGGCGCCCATTCCGGCGAGCACTACGGCGGCGACGACGGCTTCGCGCACGGCGCCAACTTCTGGGGCTATGCCGGTTCGACCGGGCAGAACCGCGGCTGCGGCGGCATGGCCACCTTCGGCGGCCTGGACGAAGGCTTCAGGAAACTGGGCTGAGGCGGGTCGACACCATGCACACCTCCGACCATGCGGCGCTTGGCGGCCCGCGCGGATTCGCCGAGCGCGCCGGCGCGCGCATCCAGTCCGACCCGCACGACTTCCTGCCCTCGCTGGTGCGCCTGCAGGAATCCCCGCCGAGCCCGCTCGGGCGGCGCGTGCTCTCGGCGAGCCTGGTCTTCCTCGTGGCCCTGTTGCTCTGGGCCGCTTTCGGCCGGCTCGACATCATCGCCGTCGCCGCGAGCCAGGGGCCGGCAAAAACCGCGGGCGAGCCGCTCGCCTATCGAACGCTGGTCGATCTCAAGCACCAGTTCCTCGAAGCGGACGGCGAGAAATTCCGCCTTGCCCCCGGCATGCAGGTCTCGGCCGAAATCCACCTGGGCACGCGCACCGTGCTCGAATACTTGCTGTCGCCCGTGCAAAAGGCTTTCCACGAGGCGGCGCGGGAGCGCTGACAGCGTCACGCCTGCTGTGCGCTATGGGCGCGTTAGCAAGCGAGCGGTTCGGGCTCGGCTTTGATCAACGGGGAAAGGTGAGGTTGCGATGAAAATTAATTCATGACCCCTTGAGTTCACACTCGCCGCGAAACAGCATCAGCTTTACCGCGGACGGATTTAGCTGTAGCTTATCGAGCATCGGGGCGCATGGAATCGGAGAGATCAATGGATGAGGAAACATTCAACCTAAGCATTCGCAAGTTCCTGAAGATGGTAGGCGTCAATTCGCAGCGCGAAATTGAACAAGCAGTAGCAAAGGCGATTGCGACTGGCGCCATCGCAGGTACGGAATCCCTTCCTGCAAAAGTGACGCTCGAGGTCGGCGGGCTAAAGTTGAATGTCAGCTTTGAAGGCGAAATCAGACTTCAATAAGCCCGATTACATGTGAGGGCTAATCGGCTAGCTTCGACGTGGTGCTTGGGCCTGCGCGGCAATGCCGCCCAGGCCAGGGCGCGAAGCCGGCAGGCTAAGGGGCGAGGGGCGGCGCGCGGTTCGACGCGAGCGATGACATCAGCCGGTTCCTTTCGCGAACAACGGGAAGAAACCGCGATCCACGATGCGCAGGTGGCGAACGACGACGTCCTGGGTCAGGAATTCGATCATGTCGCTCATGTTGAATTCGCCGGATTCGGCGATTTTCTGGAATCGTCTGGCCCGACCCAGCAGGGCGGTATGTGAGCGGCGGTGCTCATCGAGCTGCGCGTAGCGGTGGAGGTTCAGTATCTCTTCTTCGTCGGCGAAGTGGCGCTGTACCTGATTCAACAGCGTCTCCAGCGCTGATTTGAAGGCGGCCGGTTCGAAGCGGCCGCCCAGCGAAGCGTCGATCAGTGCGTTGGCCAGACCGAACAGTTCGCGGTGTTCGCTGTCGATGGTCTTATTGCCGCACTCGTAAGCCTCTTGCCATACCAGGCGCAGGGCCGATGCACCGTGCTCGGCCGCCCACGCGTCGGAATTGCCTTTTCGATCGACGACGATGCGGTTGCGCCCGGCTTGCTTGGCCGCATACAGCGCCTCGTCGGCCCGGCGGATCCAGATATTTGCAGGCTCATTGGCGTTGTGTTCCGCTACGGCGATGCTGACGGTTAGCGCACCGGCGTGTTCGAAGCTGTGTGCCGCAACAGCGCGGCGCAGGGTTTCAGCCACGGTCTCCGCATGGCGATAGCCGGCGGAACCGATCAACACCATGAACTCCTCCCCGTCCCAGCGAAACAGCAGGTCGGAGGCTCGAATCCGCGATTTGACCAATTGGACGAACTCGCGCAACACCAAGTCGCCGACGGGATGGCCCAGACTGTCGTTGATGAGCTTGAAATGGTCGATGTCGAGCAGGAGCAGCGACAGCGGCTGCCGGCAGGAGAGGCTGCGCGCAATTTCCGCAGGAAGCACCCGATCAAGGTGCGCGCGACTCCAGGCACCTGTAAGGTGGTCCGTGGCCACGAGCTGTTCCAATTCATTTACGCGGCTTAGCAGCGCATCCAACGTACCTGGAGGGGGCTGTGCACTGGGCCGTTCCACGATGACGAGAATTTGGTGAGGTGTCCTGACGGCCCTGACCAGAAGACCCGGGTCTTTGACTACCGGCGGCGGCGGCAGCACGTGCCAGCCGGTATCGGCGTCGCGCGCTACGGCGGCAAGGCTTTGCGGATCAATCTCGGCCCGACCTAAACGGTCTGCAAACCGCTCGTTGATCACCTCGAGCTTTCCTTCCAGGTTCAGCAGCGCCAGCGGCGCCGGGAACAGCATGAAGGATTCGAGGATGCCCGCGCTGGCCTGGCCGCTTGATTGGCTTGGGGTCAAGGACGTCGCCATGGACTACGGTCGCTTTTTCTTATCAGTTAAGCGGCAGTTTAT
>DATKUQ010000093.1:0-2351 GCA_035530495.1 Burkholderiales bacterium | reverse complement strand
TTGACCATGCCCGCGCCCGATTGCCCCTCGACTTCCACGCTGGCAAGCTGCTCCTGCATCTTGCGCATATTGTCCTGCATCTGCTGCGCCTGTTTCATCAGGCCGGCCAACTGACCTTTCATCATGAAGTACTCTCCTGCCGCTTGTTTGCTAACATGGCCCGCTAACTAGGTTTGACCGAATCGCCGACGATGGTGGCATCGAAGCCATCCATCAGTTCGCGCACAAACGCATCGCCCCGTATCGCTTCCAGCGCCTTGCCCTGGCGCGCCTGGCGCTCGGTCTGCGCCTGCACCGCCGCGGTATTGCCACTGATTTCTCCGATTACAACTTTGAGCGCAACGGGCTTGCCGAAATATCCTTGCAGCGCGGCGCGCAGTTTATCCTGGTAGATACGCTCGGCCAGATGCTTGGCGGAGTGTGCCAGACCGAGTTCCATGCTCTCGCCGTCGAAATTACGCAATTCGCTTTGCTGCGCGAGTTGTCTGGCAACGCCGCTCACTTTGAGCTGATTGGCGAGCTTTGGCCAATCCCCGTCGAATGCGGGGCCAACCGCAGCCGCGGCGCTGCGCGCGCTGGCCCCGACCGGAGCAGGCGCGGCCGCAACTGCATGCTGTACCGCCACGGCCTCAGGTTTTTTTTTTGCCGGCGCAGCTACGGCGGCGGCACCTGCCTGGTCCGGCCGAAACGCCAACATGCGCATCAGGCTCATGCTGAAACCGGCATATTCGTCCGGCGCCAGTGGCAGGTCACGCCGCCCGTGCAGCGCGATCTGGTAATGCAGCTGTAGTTCTTCGGCGTCGAACTGCCGCGCCAGCGCGAGGATGCGCTCGCGCTCGGGCAGATCCTGGCTCAACGCGTCGGGCGCGCTCTGCGCCAGCGCGAGCTGATGCAGCAGCGCGGCCAGGTCCTGCAGCGCGCTGTCGAAGGAGAGGCTGCGCGACTCCATCTCGTCGGCGACCGCGAGCATCGCCTTGATGTCCTGCTGCGCCAAGGCGTCGAGCAGCCTGAACAGGTAATCCTGGTCGATCGCACCGAGCATTGCGCGCACCGCTTCCTCGCTCACTTTGCCGCCGGCATAGGCGATCGCCTGGTCCAGCAGCGACAGTGCGTCGCGCATGCTGCCCTGAGCGGCATGCGCGATCAAGCGCAGCGCCGCCGGCTCGGCGGTCGTTTTCTCCTGCTGCAGAATGTAGCCGAGATGTTCATAGATCGCCTCGCGCGACATCTGCTTCAGATTGAACTGCAGACAGCGCGACAACACCGTAACCGGGATTTTCTGCGGATCGGTGGTGGCTAGAATGAACTTGATGTGTTCGGGCGGCTCCTCGAAGGTTTTCAGCATCGAGTTGAAGGCCTGCTTCGACAGCATATGCACTTCGTCGATGACGAACACCTTGAACCGCCCGCGCGTCGGCGCATACACGGCGTTGTCCTGCAGTTCGCGCATGTTGTCGATACCGGTGTTGGTTGCGGCGTCGATTTCGATCAGGTCGACGAAACGGCCGCTGTCGATCTCGGTGCAGGCGGAGCAGATGCCGCAGGGGGTCGCGGTGATGCCGGTCTCGCAATTGAGCGCTTTGGCCAGAATGCGCGCCAGCGTCGTCTTGCCCACGCCGCGCGTGCCGGTGAACAGATAGGCGTGGTGCAGGCGATTCTGCTCCAGCGCATGCGTGAGCGCGCGCACCACGTGGTCCTGCCCGACCAAACTGGAGAAAGTGCGCGGGCGCCACTTGCGCGCGAGGACCTGGTAGCTCATGACGAAATTTTACCAGCGTCATCGAAGTTGCGGAGAAAGGATTCTGCGGATTCGAATCACGGCGCGCCGCGCCCCCACCCCTGGCCCCCTGCCGTCAAGGACGAAGGGAACCGCATGAGTCACCCTCGTCACGTCGCGCGACCAGGCTGCCTGGATGGCGAGCCGGACCCCCGGCACTCGCAGTAAATAGCTGTGGCTGCTTCCTTCCGGACCTGACCAGGTTCACTACGCTGCGATGCGGGGCGGCCCGCCGGTGCCCATTATGAACGAGGTCGGTGCCGACGGCGATATTTTTCTACATTTCGCAGCGCCCGCACGCCGATTCGGCTCCAACGCCACTGCTGGGGCGGCGCCTCCCGGTTTGCTCAGACAGGAGGGGACTTGGGGGACGCAAACAGCCGGCGCAGCTGATCCAGGGAAAGATTGCCCCCACTCAACACCAGGACCACATTTTTTCCGGCCAGACTGCGCCTGAGCTTGATCGCAGCAGCCAGCGCAGCAGCACCCGCCCCTTCTGCGAGATTGCGCGTGTGCTCCAACAGCAACAGAATTGCCTCTTCGATCGCGGCGTCTTCGACCAGCACGAAATCGT
>DATKUQ010000092.1:0-4473 GCA_035530495.1 Burkholderiales bacterium | reverse complement strand
CGCGGATCGCGCAGGCGCACCCGGAGAACAATTACCTTGGCATCGAAGTGCACACGCCGGGCGTGGGCAGCCTGCTCAAGCTGGTCGCAGAAGGGGGGCTGAGCAATCTGCGGCTGATCCAGCACGACGCGGTCGAAGTGCTCGATCACATGATTGCTCCTGGAACACTCGCCGGCGCGCACATTTTCTTTCCCGACCCCTGGCCGAAAAAGCGCCATCACAAGCGCCGGCTGATCCAGCCCGCCTTCGTCGCGCTGCTCGCCTCGCGGCTTGCGCCCGGCGCCTACGTCCATGCCGCGACCGACTGGCAGGAGTACGCCGAACAGATACTCGCCGTGTTCTCTGCCGAGCCGGCGCTCGCCAATACAGCGGCCGGATTCGCGCCGCGCCCGGACTACCGGCCGCTGACCAAGTTCGAGAGCCGCGGTTTGAAGCTCGGGCACGGCGTGTGGGACATCGTGTTCCGCAAGCAATAGGACTACAGGCCCAACTTCGCAGCGAGATCGATGAAATCGGCTGCGTTGACGTCGAAATCCTTCTCCGGCTTCAGGTCCTTTTTCGCCGGGTCGCCGAACTCGAGCGGCCGCTGCACGAAGGCGGCGCGCAGGCCCGCCGCCTGGGCCGCGCGCAGATCGCTCTTGTGCGCCGCCACCATCATCACCTCGTGCGGCTGGAAACCGAGCATCTCCGCCGCTCCCAGGTAGGCTTCCGGATCGGGTTTGTAATGATGGAACAGTTCGGCCGAGAGCACGCAATCCCAGGGCAGGCCCGCATGCTTGGCCATGTTGGTGAGCAAGGCGACATTGCCGTTCGACAAGGTCGTGATGAGGTAGCCTTTCTTCAGGCGCCTCAGTCCGCGCAGCGCATCGGGCCAGGGCGCAAGCCGGTGCCAGGCGCGGTTGAGGTCGTCCTTCTGCGCCTCGCTCAGCATGTCCAGGCCGGATTCATCGAGAATGCGGTCGAGGATGCGCCGGTGCAGGCCGTCGATGTTGGTCCAGGGCAGCTTTCCCGAGCGTACCTCCTGCATTGCCGGCTGGTAACCAGCGCGCCAGGCATCGGCGAACGCCGTCCAATCGGCGCGCACGCCCAGCGCTTTGCCGAGCCGGCGTCCTTCGCGGCTAATGCTGCCGCGCCAGTCCACCACGGTGCCGAACACGTCGAAGCTCAGCGCTTTGACCTGCCGCAGCGCAGGACTCATTGGCTTTCCCATGTCTTCTCCTCGAAAGCGTATCGAAGGCCGTTTCAGCGTTACCGCAAAGGCCTTCAGGCGGTATAAGGCATTGCCTCCAGAAAAGGCGGTAGCGGCGAGTCCAGTGTGGAACAAATCGCGCGCAGCAACTCGGCGTCGGTGAGGGACAGCTTGCCGTCGGCGAGCGCGCATTGCACCAAGGCCTTTACCAGCCGCGGCTTTTGCATCGGGGCAAGCTGGTTGAGGCGGCCGAGCGCGGCCTTGACGGCGTCAATGCTGATGCCGCGCAGGTCGAGAAGCGTAAGCGCGATGCCGAGTTCCTTCAGGCCTCTTCCGAAAGAGGCCGCGGCGTCGCCTTCGGTCGCATGGGCGATCAGCGACAGGACCAGCTGCGCATCTGCGGCGAGCGGCTCCAGCGTGCGGTAGGCGACCGGCACGGCGCGACCGGCACGCTCCCCCAGCGCCGCTTCGAGCATGGTTGCCACGACGAACTCCTCCAGCGTGACGCGCTCGTCGGCTGCTATCAATTGCTGCAGCAAAAGCAGAAATGCCGTGCGTTGCGCCGGCGCCAGGGCTTTCAGCGTTGGCGTGGCAAGCGCAATCAGCGGCAGACGTGCGACCTTGCCCAGTCCCTGTAGTTCGGCCGCGATTTTGGCCACCAACTCGGCGTCTTTGCCGCCTGCGCGCAGCAAATCGGCCTGCGCCTGATGCATCGGACCGTCCAGCGCAAGCACCAGTCCGAGCATCGCCTGTTGCGCTCCATCGGTGCTGCGCGTGAGCTCGCGCACCGACTGCGGCAGTGAATCCAGCAGGGAAGCCGCGTAATCGACATGCCGGGTGGACACGTCGCCCATCGCGGCGATCACCGCCGCGGCCCCGGTAGTGACCGCTGCCGCCGCGCCGCCGCGGGCGAATTTATTGCCGCCGCCAAGGCCGCTGACCGCCGTGCTTGCGGGCGGCGCAGCCGCGGCGGCCGGCGCCGAGCGCGCCACGATGTCGTCGATTGCCACCGGATGGCCGTAGATGTGCTCCAGCCTCTCCCGCAGCGGCGGGTGCGTGGCCATGAGATCTCCAAAACCGGTGGCAATCGCCTCGCCGAAAAACATATGGCTTGCTTGCGCCGCGCGCGGATGGCCGATGCGGGACCCGGCCAGGCCGATTTTCGCGAGCGCCCCGCCGATGCCGTCTGGGTTGCGCGTGAACTGCACCGAGGAAGCATCGGCCAAAAACTCGCGCTGGCGCGACACGCTCGCCTGGATCAGCCTTCCGAAAAAGACGCCGATGTAGCCGATCGCGATCAAGCCGAAACCGAGCAGAGCGAAGGACGAACCCCGGCTGCCGCGGCGCGAGGAGGTGTTTGCGAGCATGAGTCCGAGTGTGGTCAGCAGCAGTATCCCGCCCAGCACCCCCATCAGGCGCAGGTTGAGGCGCATGTCGCCATTCAGGATGTGGCTGAACTCGTGCCCGATGACTCCCTGCAGTTCGTCGCGGTTCAGCTGCTGCAGTGTGCCGCGCGTGACGACGACCGCGGCCTGGCTGGGCGAGTAGCCGGCGGCGAAGGCATTGATCGCCGGCTCATTGTCCATCACGAACACCTGGGGCACGGCGATCCCTGAGGCGATCGCCATCTCCTCGACGACATTCAGCAGCCTGCGCTCGGCCGGGTCGCCGCTTTCCGTGGAAATCTGACGCGCTCCCATCATGCGCGCCAGCACCGCGCCGCCACCGGCCAGGCTCGAGATCTGCGCCAGGCTGCCGCCGGCAATCAGCACCAGCGTGGCGAGCGTCACCGTCGCGTAAAAGGACGCGGGCGCGTTGATGCGCGCGCCGCCACCTGCCGTGTTGGCGGATACGCCGATGAAAACCAGCGCCGACACCAAATTCACGGCGATGACGATCGCCACCACCGCCAGCAGGAACAGCAGCACCAGGCGCATGGTGCGGCGCCGCGCCGCGTCCTGCTGCTCGAAAAAATTCATCGCATTCCCGCCGCCGCTGTCGCCGGTCTAACTGAACGACACCTTGGGCGGCTCGCGCTCCGCCGCCGATTCGGTCGCCTGCAGCAATTCAGCGGCCTTGAACTGGAACATGCCGGCGATGACATTGTCAGGGAAGGACTCGATGCGGGTGTTGTAGCTCATCACCGCATCGTTGAACGCCTGGCGCGCGAACGCGATCTTGTTCTCGGTGCTGGTGAGTTCCTCCGACAACTGCATCATGTTCTGATTGGCCTTGAGATCCGGATAAGCTTCCGACAGCATGAACATGCGTCCGAGAGCACCGGAGAGCCCGGCCTCCGCCGCGGCGAGCCCCTTGATCGCCGCGCCATCGGCGGGGTTGGCCGCGGCGCGCTGGTTGGCGCCGACGGCGGCGCTGCGCGCCGCGATCACGCCTTCCAGGGTCTGGCGTTCGTGCGCCATGTAGCCCTTGGCCGTCTCGACCAGATTGGGGATCAGGTCGTAGCGGCGCTTCATTTGAACGTCGATCTGGGCGAACGCGTTCTTGAAGCGGTTCCTGAGCGCGACCAGCGCGTTGTAGATCGAAGTGGCCCAGATAAAGGGCACGGCGAGAATGACGAGAATAACGATGAGTACGATCCAGATCATTGCGTTCTCCTTCAGCTTCTGTAACAAAACGAGGGGCTATCCCAAAGGGACTTTTCCCGCAAAGGGGATCGATACCTTCGGCACGCCCAGCTCGCACCCCCCTGATTCAGAGGCCATCGCGGAAATTCCGAAACGGCCCCTCAGTTTGTGTCGCCCGGCGGCAGGAACAGTTGCAGCAAGTCGTTCAGAAAGCGCTGCCCGCGCTTGGTCGGCGCGATGCGCAGATGGTCACGCGCTATCAGACCACGCTGCGCCGCTTCCTGCAAGGGCCGCTCCACGGCGGAGAGCGCCAGGCCGGTGCGCTCGGCGAACAGCCCCGCCTCGAAGCCCCCGGTGAGGCGCAGTGCGTTCATCATGAATTCGAAGCCGAGGTCCTTGGGTGGAACCGCATGCTCTGCCTGCACCGGCGCTGCGGCGGCGGTCTTCTGCATGTATTCGCGCGGCTGCTTGTAGCGCATCTGGCGCAGCACATGGTCCGGAAACGATAGCTTGGAATGCGCGCCGGCACCGATGCCGAGGTAGTCGCCGAAGCGCCAGTAATTGAGGTTGTGCCTGCACTCGCGGCCCGGCTGGGCGAAGGCAGAAGTCTCGTAATTGACGTAGCCGGCACTCGCGAAGCGCTCCTCGAGCATGTCCTGCATGTCGGCGGCGAGTTCCGGGTCCGGCAACGGCGGCGGA
>DATKUQ010000091.1:0-2986 GCA_035530495.1 Burkholderiales bacterium | reverse complement strand
GAACTCTTCGCGCAGGCACTGCGCGAAGGCCAGGGCGGTGCGCAGGCACTGCGCGAAGGCCAGGGCGGTGCGCAGGCGCGCGCACGGAGCGGTCGCGCGCCGAATTCGCCGCCGCAGGTGCTGGCAATCACCGGCACCAATGGCAAGACCACTGTGACTGCGCTCGTCGGTGCGATGTGCAGGCGCTGCAGCCTGGCGACCGAAGTGGCGGGCAATATCGGCCCGGCGGTGCTGGACGCGCTGATGCATTGCGAGGATGTCAGGCACAAGCCGGAAGTGTGGGTGCTCGAGTTGTCGAGCTTCCAGCTCGAGACCACACGCACGCTCAATCCCGCCGCGGCTACGGTGCTCAACCTCAGCGAAGACCATCTGGATCGCTACGACGACATGGACGCCTATGCGCACGCCAAGGCGCGCATATTCCGTGGCGAGGGCATACAGGTACTCAATCGCGACGACGCACGCAGCATGCGCATGGCCGTGGTCGGCCGCGCGCAGGTGAGCTTTGGCCTGGATGCGCCGGCACGGGCCGAGGATTTCGGCCTGTTGCGCGTCGATGACGAATTGTGGCTCGCGCAAGGCACAACGCCGCTGCTGGCCTTGAGCGAGCTGCCGATCGCAGGGCTGCATAACGCCGCCAATGCGCTCGCCGCGCTGGCGCTGGCGCGCGCGCTCGATCTGCCCTATGTGCCGCTGCTGGCGGCGCTGCGCGATTTCAGGGGCTTGCCGCACCGGCTGGAGAAGGTGGCGGAGTTCGACGGCGTCGCCTATTACGACGACTCCAAGGGCACCAATGTCGGCGCCACGGTCGCGGCGCTCAATGGCTACGCCGAGTTCGCGGCGCGCGGCGCGCGCGTGGTCCTGATCGCCGGCGGCGAGGGCAAGGGGCAGGATTTCGCGCCGCTCGCGCAGCCGGTTTCCCGCTACGCGCGCGCCGTGATCCTGATCGGGCGCGATGCCGATCTCATCTCGAGCGCTCTGGGCGCGAGCGGCGTCGCGCTGCTGCGCGCCGACAGCATGGAGCAGGCGGTGGCGCAGGCGCACGCCCGGGCGCAGCGGGGGGACGCGGTGCTGCTGTCGCCGGCTTGCGCCAGTTTCGACATGTTCCGCAACTACCCGCACCGTGGCGAAGTGTTCGCCGCATGCGTGAGGAAGATCGCCGATGCTGCGCTACATTAAGGCAGAGCGCAGCTCGCCGGCGGAATTCGACCAGGCGCTGGTATGGACCACGCTGATTCTGATGCTGCTCGGACTGGTGATGGTGTACTCGGCTTCGATCGCGACTGCCGAGGCGAGCCGCTTTACCGGACACCGGCCGACCTATTTTCTGGTGCGTCAGGCGCTGTTCCTCGGCATCGGCCTGATCGCTGCACTGATGATCTTCCAAGTGCCGGTGCGCACCTGGCAAAGGCTGTCGCCATGGCTGTTTGTGTGCGGCATTCTGTCGCTGGTGCTGGTGCTGATCCCGGGTGTGGGCCGCGAAGTCAACGGCGCAAGGCGCTGGCTCTCCTTCGGTGTGGCCAATCTGCAGCCCTCCGAATTCATGAAGCTCGCTGCGGTGCTCTATGCCTCCGACTATACGGCACGCAAGTCGGCGTTGATGCACAGCTTCAAGAAGGGCCTGCTGCCGCTGCTCGCGGTGATGCTGCTGGCCGGGTGGCTGCTGCTGCGCGAGCCCGATTTCGGCGCCTTCGTGGTGATCGCATCGGTCGCGATGGCCATCCTGTTTCTCGGCGGCATGAACGGCAAGTGGTTTGCCGGCCTGTTCGTGCTCTCGCTCCTCGGCTTCGTCGCGCTCATCCTCAGTTCGCCTTACCGCATGCAGCGCATCTTCGGGTTCATGGATCCGTGGTCCGATCCCTATGGCAGGGGCTACCAGCTGTCGCACGCGCTGATCGCCTTCGGCCGCGGCGAATGGCTGGGTGTGGGCCTGGGAGCAAGCGTGGAAAAGTTGTTCTATCTGCCCGAGGCGCATACCGATTTTCTTCTGGCGGTGATCGCCGAGGAACTGGGACTGGTCGGCGTGCTGACGGTAATCGCCATGTTTGCCTGGATCGTGCTGCGCGCCTTCGCGATCGGCCGCCAGGCGGCGGCGTCGGAGCGCTACTACGCGGCGCTGGTGGCGCAGGGCATCGCGATCTGGCTCGCCGTGCAGACGCTGATCAACATGGGCGTGAACATGGGCGTGCTGCCGACCAAGGGCCTGACCCTGCCGCTGATGAGCTTCGGCGGCAGCGGCATCCTGGCCAACTGCGTGGCGCTCGCCGTGCTGTTGCGGATCGATTATGAAAATCGAGCCCTCATGCGGGGGCAACCCGCATGAGGGCGAAGATTTCAGTGAAGGCTAATGCGGGCGCAGCCCGCGTTATGCCGAAACCAAAATCGCTTGTTGATGCGAGGCCAGCCAGCATGAATGCGACGGTAAAAGCATGGCACGCACGATCATGATCATGGCCGGCGGCACCGGCGGACATGTGTTTCCGGCACTGGCGGTGGCCGAGTACTTGAGCGCGCGCGGCTGGCGCGTGGTGTGGCTGGGCGCCAGGACCGGAATGGAAGCGAGCCTGGTGCCCAAGCACGGCTACGACATGGCCTGGGTACGCTTTTCTGGTCTTCGCGGCAAGGGTTTGTTGCGCGTACTTGCGCTGCCAGCGAATCTGCTTCTCGCCTTCTGGCAGAGCGCGCGCGCGATTCTTGGGCGGCGCCCCGACGTGGTGCTCGGCATGGGCGGCTATATCAGCTTTCCCGGCGGCATGATGGCCTCCCTGTTCAAGCGCCCGCTGGCGATCCACGAACAAAACTCGGTTGCCGGCCTCGCCAACAAGGTGCTCGCGCGCCTGGCCGACCGGGTGCTGCAGGCTTTTCCGGGGGCCCTGCCCGGCGCCGAGCTGTGCGGCAATCCGGTGCGCCGGGACATCGTCACACTCGCACCGCCGCGTGCGCGCTTTGACAAGCGCTCCGGCCGGCTCAAGTTGCTGGTAGTGGG
>DATKUQ010000090.1:0-5958 GCA_035530495.1 Burkholderiales bacterium | reverse complement strand
AGGACGTGCAAATACGCGCGCACTTTGGCTTCGAGCGCGGGTTCCAGCCTGGCCACGGCGAGCAGCGGTTCCGGATGCGCGAACAAGGCGAACGAAATGAGCGTGAGCGCGGCGGCCAGCCAGACGCCCTGGCGCAGCTCTTCGCCGATGTCGGCGTGGCGGCCGGCGCCGTGCATTTGCGCGACGATCGGCGTGAGCGCGAGCAACACTCCCATCAGCGCGACGAACACCGAAACATAAATGCTCGAACCTATGCCGACCGCGGCCAGGTCCAGCGTGGCATAGCGCCCGGCCATGACGGTGTCGATCACGCTGTTGGCCATCACTGCCAGCTGCGCGACGAGCATCGGCCAGCCGAGACGCACGAGCTCGCGCACGAGACTACGGGGCATGCTCAGGGTTCGTACGACCCGCCTTCCCGCGGCCTTATGCGTTCGGTCATGGTGGCTGGCGAAGCGCTGCGCCCGACGCGGCGTACGGTCGCGCGCGCATGGCTCAATAGCCGGAAATGCATGAACTTCCGCTGCCTTCTTCTATGGATCTATGGACGCGCCCGGGTATCGGTTCTCGGTGTGGCGCGAGTCTATTACGCGGCGACCGGCATTGGCAAATGCCATCGGCACCCGACACCTGGGCCGGAGCCTCTTGGCTAAAGCGGCGGCAGACCCTACAATTCCCCACAGCATTTGAAACCCAGGCCTCCAGGATGTCCGACGATTTCGTCGACTACGTGATGGAGTTGTTCGGGCCGTTCGGCACCGCGACGGCGCGCCGCATGTTCGGCGGCCACGGCGTGTACCTGGACGGCCTCATGTTCGCCATCGTGTCGGAAGACACGCTCTACCTCAAGGCGGACGAGATGAACCGCATCGAGTTCGAGCAGGCGGGCTGCGAGATCTTCGGCTACGCACGCCAGGGCAAGCGCGCCACGCTCAACTTCTTTCGCGCGCCGGAGGACGCCATGGAATCGCCCGAGCTGATGCTGCCCTGGGCGCGCAGCGCCTACGCTGCGGCCTTGCGCGCGAACGCAAAAAGGCAGATCGCCAGCCAGGCCAGGGCCGCCGGAAAAATCGCGCAAGGAAAGGCGGCAGAGGAAAAACCCGCGAAGAAAAAAGCCGCCCAGCCCGCAAAACCGCCCAAGCGCGGCAAGCGGGAAAGATGAACAAGAAGCGCTTTGCCCGCCGGGAAGATCTGGGCCTGAACAAAGCCGAGTTTGCGATCCTCAAGCGCCTCGCTACGCCCGAGAAAATCCAGGCCTACCTCGATGCCATTCCGCAGAATTTCGAAGTCGGCGGTGAAACCTGCCTGTCGGTGCGCGAAGCGCTGATCCAGCGCCGTGCGCTGTGCATCGAGGGCGCGATGATCGCCGCCGCCGCATTATGGGTGCATGGCGAGCCGCCGCTGCTGATGGACCTGAAAGCGACACGCGACTACGACCATATCGTGACGCTGTTCCGGCGCAACGGCTGCTGGGGCGCGATCTCCAAGACCAATCACCCGGTGCTGCGCTGGCGCGATCCGGTCTACCGCAGCCTGCGCGAGCTCGCGATGTCCTACTTCCACGAGTACTGCAACAAGCGCCACCAGAAGACGCTGCGCAGCTACTCGGTTGCATTCGACATGCGCCGTTTCGAACCCGAGGAATGGGTGACCAAAAAGAAGAGCTGCTGGGACGTGGGCTGGGCGCTGGATGCGGCGCGGCACTATCCCCTGATCACCAAGAGGCAGGCGAAGCTGCTGCGTTTGCGCGATCCGCTGGAGCGCGAGGCGCACAAGCTGCACGATCACAAACCGCCGCGCAAAAAATAAGCGCCCGGGGCGGGGCCCGCCCCGGGCACCGCGCGCCAATGCCTTACTTGGTTGCGGCCTTTTTCCGATTCGCATCGAGCCAGCCGTCGACCAGCGCGACGGTGCGATCGACCACGTCGTTCTTCATGCCCTTTTGCGCCCCTATGGTCTGCACCAGGCGGTCCGTGCGTTCGATATTGGTCGCGCCCGCAGCCAGCGCACGCGCCGCGGAGGACGGGCTGCCCAGCGATTGCGCCGCCGCGGCGTACTTTTCGAACGGCACCAGGTCCTTCTCGTCGGCGCCCAGTGCCACGCACAGCTTCACCACCCAGTTGTAGACCGAACGCGAGGCCTCGAGGTCGGAATGCACGGCTTCCTTGATTGGAACGATTCCGTCCTTCTGCACGCAGCGATAGTTGCCCGCCAGCAGCATGCTCCATTTCGCCAGCGGCACGAACACGGAATCGTGCACCTTGAGCTTGACCGGCAGCTCGATCTTGGCGTCGCCGGCGTCGAAGCGCACCGCTTCGACGTCTGCCTCGAGCTGGCGCAGCATGGCGGTATGAGCGTCCGATTCGAAGCGGGCCGACTTGAAGTTGGTCGGCAGCCTGACCTGCAGCACGTTGACTTTTTCCTCCGGCGGTCGGAATGCCTGCGGATCGGGGCTGCACAGGGTCATCAGTTTCGGGTCGAAGTTGTCCCACACGGTGGGATCGGTATAGCAGTCTCTGCACGCGGCGGGATCGAGTCCGGGAATGCGCGCGAGGTAGGGCAGCGGCGGTATGTTCATGATCGACATGCAGGGAACCTTGGCCTTGGCCACCGCGTCGAGCAGCTCGCGTACGCCCGGCGAGCGGTATTGCGGCTCCTGCATCGCCAGGGCTACCAGATCAAAATCCGCGGGATTGAATGCGGTGGTACCACCTGCGGACATCTGGCCGGGCAGCTTCTTCGAGTTGACTTCAACCAGACCTTCGCGCCCCTTCACCGGCAGACGCACGATTGCGCCCTCCTTGTTGATCAGCTCCGCCTCTGCGGGCAGGCATACCAGGCTCACCTTATGTCCGGCGAGCGCCAGCTTGGTTCCCAGCAGCGAACCGTAGGAAGCGCCCATGATCAGAATTTTGTAGGCCTTACCCATAAAAAACTCCTCTTTTCTGTTGTGTAGAAAAATGCCCGGGAATGTTGCGGGCCCGGATCGCGGGCCCGCTCCCTGTGACTTCGAGTTTAGAACCGCTTCGCGGTTCGAACAGCCTTCGCGGCCTTGTCGGAATTGGCGCACGCGATCCTGGTGCACTCCGACGAAATCCATACACTCAGTGTGATTTAATAGCGATTATTCCATTTTGCGGCATTGATCGGGGACAATAAATGGCCCGAAAGGCCGCATTTTTCTAGGCGTCCCGCTCCCCGGCGATACGAGACCATTTCAGCGGCACCGAAATGGTGGCCCTCGATCGGACGAACACGATGGAATATCTGGCCTCATTTTGTGATTAAACTCAGGACGCACCATGCCCATTCCAGCAGTTCTAGACGGCCATTTGACCCTACCCGTGATCGGCTCGCCCATGTTCATCGTTTCCACACCGGAACTGGTGATCGCCCAATGCAAGGCCGGCATCGTCGGCTCGTTCCCGGCGCTCAACGCGAGGCCCAAGGAACAGCTTGCGCTATGGCTGGAGCGCATCACCACCGAGCTTGCCGCATACCGGTCGGCGAACCCGCAAAAGCCAGTCGCGCCTTTTGCCGTGAACCAGATTGTGCACGCTTCGAACGACAGGCTCGCGCACGACATGGAAACCTGCGTGCGCTTCAAGGTGCCCATCATCATTACCAGCCTGCGCCCGCCCGGCGAGATCATCGCCGCCGCGCACAGCTACGGCGGCATCGTGCTGCACGACGTGATCAGCGTGCGCCACGCGCGCAAGGCTGCCGAGGCGGGCGTGGACGGCCTGATCCTGGTCTGCACGGGTGCGGGCGGCCATGCAGGCACGCTGTCGCCGTTCGCGCTGCTGCCGGAGGTGCGCAAATTTTTCGACAAGACGATAGTGCTTGCCGGCGCCATCTCCAACGGCGCGTCGGTGCTCGCGGCGCAGGCCATGGGGGCGGACCTCGCCTACATGGGCACACGCTTCATCGCCGTCAAGGAAGCGAATGCGAGCGATGACTACAAGCAGATGATCATCAAGTCGGCTGCGGAAGACATCGTCTATACCGCACTGTTCTCTGGCATCCACGGCAACTATCTCAAGCACAGCGTGCTGCAGACCGGCCTAGACCCGGACAAGCTGCCGCCGCAGGACAAGAATAAGATGAATTTCGGTTCGGGAGAAGGCGGCGCACGCAAGGCCTGGCGCGACATCTGGAGCGCGGGCCAGGGCGTGGGCCAAATCGATGATATTCCCACGACGGCCGAGCTGGTCGCGCGGCTCGAGCGCGAATACGCGGCCACGCGCTCACGCCTCGCCTTGTAGCGCGGCCCGAGCTTCAGTCTGCGAGACCAGCGAACAAGGGCGTGGACAGATAGCGCTCGCCGAACGACGGAATGATCACCACGATCAGCTTGCCCTTGTTCTGCGCGCGGCGCGCGACCTCGAGCGCCGCCCACATCGCAGCGCCCGAAGAGATGCCCACCAGCAGCCCTTCTTCGCGCGCCATGCGCCGCGCGAGTTCCATCGCGTCGTCACCTTTCACGCGCACGATCTCGTCGTAAATTCTGGTGTTCAATACCTTGGGAACGAAGCCCGCGCCCAGGCCTTGCAGCGGATGCGGTCCGGCCGGGCCGCCCGATAGCACCGCCGAGGCGTCGGGTTCGACCGCGACGCAGCGGAACGAGGGCTTGCGCGCCTTGATCACCTCGCCCACGCCGGTGATGGTGCCGCCGGTGCCGATGCCCGAAACCAGGATGTCCGCCTTGCCGTCGGTGTCGCGCCAGATTTCCTCGGCGGTGGTGCGCCGGTGCACTTCGGGATTCGCCGGATTGTCGAATTGCTGCGGGATATAGTAGCGCGGATCGGCGGCGGCCATTTCCTCGGCCTTCCTGATCGCGCCCTGCACGCGTTCCGCGCCCGGCGTCAGCACCAGCTCTGCGCCGTAGGCGCGCAACAGCATGCGCCGCTCCTTGCTCATGGTGTCGGGCATGACGATGGTGCACTTGTAGCCGCGCGCAGCGCACACCATGGCGAGGCCGATCCCGGTGTTGCCGCTGGTCGGCTCGAGCACGATGGTGTCGGGCTTGATGCGCCCGGCCTTTTCCGCCGCTTCTATCATCGACAGCCCGATGCGGTCCTTCACGCTGTGGGCCGGATTCTGGTATTCCAGCTTGGCGACCACCTCGGCTGCGCAGCCGCGCGTGAGACGGTTGATGCGTACCAGCGGGGTGTTGCCGATCAATGCGGTTACGTCCTTGGCGATGTTCATATTTCCTCCTTCGTGGTGAGCTGAAGCCGAAGCGCGGCGCCCCGTCACACTGCCAGCAGCGCCTGCTCCAGATCGGACCTGAGATCGTCGATGTGCTCGATGCCGATCGACAGGCGCACCATGTCCGCGGTGACGCCGGCCTGCACCAGTTCCTCCGGCCCGAGCTGCCGGTGCGTGGTCGACGCGGGATGGCAGGCGAGCGACTTGGCATCGCCGATGTTGACCAGGCGCGTGAACAACTTGAGCGCATCCTGGAACTTTGCGCCGGCGGCAAGACCGCCGTGGACGCCGAACGTAAGGATACCCGACGGGCGCCCGCCCATGTATTTCTGCGCCAGCGCGTGGTCCTTGTGCTCCGGCAGTCCGGCGTAATTGACCCAGCTTACTTTCTTGTGATCCTCGAGGTAATGGGCCACGGCGAGTGTGTTTTCGACGATGCGCTCCATGCGCACCGCCAGGGTTTCGACGCCCTGCAGAATCAGGAAAGCGTTGAACGGGGAGATCGCCCCGCCGGTATTGCGCAGCGGCACCACGCGCGCGCGGCCGATGTACGCGGCCGGGCCTAAAGCTTCCGTATAGACCACGCCGTGGTAGGAAACGTCGGGTTCGTTCAGGCGGCGGAATTTCTGCTTGTGCTCGGCCCAGGGAAATTTGCCGGAATCGACGATGATCCCGCCGATGGAATTGCCATGGCCGCCCAGATACTTGGTCAGGGAATGCACGACGATATCGGCGCCGTGCTCGAAC
>DATKUQ010000089.1:0-6506 GCA_035530495.1 Burkholderiales bacterium | reverse complement strand
GGTCGGTCTCGACTGGGGCGTGGATATCGGCGGCGCGCGCGCGCGCATCGGCGACCGTGTTGCACTGCAGGGCAACCTCGATCCGGCCGTGCTGTTCGCGCCTGCAGAAGTAGTGCAGCGCGAAGCCGAAAAGACCCTTGCTGCCTTCGGCTTCGGCGATGGCCATGTGTTCAACCTCGGCCACGGCATTTCCCAATTCACACCACCGGATGCGGTCAAAATTCTGGTGGATTGCGTGCACCAATCGAGCCTGCGCTATCACCGCGACAAGCTGAATACCCGCGCCAGTTAAGGGTTTCGCCGGTTTTCCCCGAAACGTGACTTATGCACATGATCGTGCTCTCCCGCGTTTTTCCCCGGCGGAAACCGCAGCTCCCTCTGCGTGGCTCGCAACATACTGTTTTAACAACAATATATGTCTAGCTGCAAAATTGGGCGGCAGGAGAAACTCCTTATGGCAAAGATGGTTACAGCCAAATTACAAACTTACTCACAAAGTTACTCACAAAATTTGTGCACAACCAAAGTTCCCCTTTCCTAATAGGGTGATGCGTCGGTTTCAAGATAAATCGCTTCACATTGTTCGCATAGCTTCCTTGAGCAAAATTTTTTTCTTCGGCGGCACATGAGCATACTGCGAGTAGCACTCGATCTGCCGCTGCCTCGCCTGTTCGATTACCGCTGTGAAGACGCGACGGCCGCCGATATCGGCATGCGCGTACTGGTGCCGTTCGGCACCAAGGATGCGGTCGGAGTGATTGTCGACCTGTCCGAGAATTCGGAGGTTGAAAGCGAAAAATTGAAGGCCCCGCTACGCATCGTGCGCGACACTCCGGCGCTTGCGCGCGATTGGCTGGACCTGGCGCAATTTTGCAGCGCTTACTATCACCGACCGCTGGGCGAAGTCATTTTCAACGGCCTGCCGAGGCAACTGCGCAAAGCAAGCGCCAGCCCGGTGCTGAAGCAGGCTGTCGCCTATCGCATCAGCAGCAGCGGGCGTGAAGCGCTGGCGCAATTGCCGGCCCGCAGAACGGTGAAGCGCGAGCTGCTCCAGACGCTGCTGCAATCCGACCGTATGGAACAAGCGTTATTGGCGCAGAACCCGCGCGCAAGAAAGACCTTGGCCGAACTCGGCGGCGCCGGTTGGATCGAACGCTATCAGGCCACGGCTGCGCCGCTTGCCGGCCGTTTCGTCGAGAAATTTCCGCTCAACGCCGAACAGCAGCAAGTGCTGCGTCAAATCGAAGGCGCCGGGCCGGGCTACGGTGTTTTCCTGCTGCACGGCATCACCGGCAGCGGCAAGACCGAGATCTACCTGCACTTGATCGCTGGCGTGCTGGCGGCCGGCAAACAGGTGCTGGTGCTGGTTCCGGAAATCAATCTTACGCCGCGTCTGATGCAGGACTTCGGCGAGCGCTTTCCCGATACGCCGCTGGTCAGCCTGCACAGCCGGCTTGCCGACGGCGAACGCACGCGGCACTGGCTGCAGGCGCAAAGCGGCGCGGCTGGGATCGTCCTCGGCACCCGCCTCGCGGTATTCGCGCCCCTGCTGAAACTCGGCCTGATCGTGGTGGACGAGGAACAGGATGCCTCGTTCAAGCAGCAGGACGGATTGCGCTACTCGGCGCGCGACGTGGCGATATTTCGCGCGCGCCAGACAGGGATCCCTATCGTGCTCGGCTCGGCCACGCCGGCACTGGAAACCTATGCGCACGCCTTGTCCGGCCGCTATCGGCTGTTGCAACTATCGCAGCGCGCGGTGCCGCAGGCCCAATTGCCGCTGGTGCACAGCGTGGACTTGCGCAAGCACAAGCTCGAAGACGGGCTGGCACAGCCGGTGACCGAAGCCCTGGCCGAACGCCTCGCGCGCGGCGAGCAGAGCCTGGTGTTCCTGAACCGGCGAGGCTATGCGCCGGTGCTGATGTGTCCGGCATGCGACTGGGTGTGCGGCTGCAAGCGCTGTTCCGCGCGCATGGTGCTGCACCTGGCCGACCGCCAGCTGCGCTGCCATCATTGCGGCGCGAACGCGCCCATCCCGCGCCACTGCCCGAATTGCGGCAACGCGGACATCCACCCCTTTGGCCGCGGCACCCAGAGGCTGGAGGCGACGCTGGCCGCGCGCTTCCCGCAGGCGCGCATTCTGCGCGTGGACAGGGACAGCACCCGCAACAAGGGCAGCTTTGCGCGCATGCTGGGAGATATACACGGGGGCCGCGCAGACATCCTGGTCGGCACCCAGATTCTGGCAAAGGGACACGACTTCCCGAATCTGACTCTGGTCGCGGTGCTCAACGCCGACAGTGCGCTTTATTCCGCCGACTATCGCGCGCCGGAACGCTTGTTCGCGCAGTTGGTGCAAGTCGCCGGACGCGCCGGACGCGCCGGCTTGGCCGGCGAAGTCCTGATCCAGACACGATATCCGCGACACCCGCTGTATCTCGCGCTGGCGCAGCACGATTACCCCGGTTTTGCGCGCGCGCTCCTCGCCGAGCGCGAACAGGCGGGTTTCCCGCCTTACGTGTTCGAAGCCGTACTGCGTGCCGAAGCTGAGGCGCTCAGGACTGCACTGGAGTTCCTGCGCAATGCGTCGGCGCTGGCGGGCCCGGTTCCGGACGGCATCGTGCTCTACGATCCGGTGCCGATGAGCGTGGCACGGCTGGCAGGGCGCGAGCGCGCGCAGCTGCTGCTGCAGTCCGCGTCGCGCAAGTCGCTGCAGACTTTCCTCGCTGCCTGGAGCACAAAGCTTTATGCCCTGCCCAAGCGTACAGTGCGCTGGCATTTGGACGTGGATCCGATCGAGTTTTAACGGTATCCGAAGCTGCTGGCAGAACAGCCGGACCGCCTCTGCCGAGTGCAAAAAGCGGCGATGCCCCGATTGCCGCGTTTAGACGGGCCGGGCAAAGCTTCAAGGTATAATGCGCAGAATTTTCCTCCGCAAACTTCCCTCTTGTCCGCTGAAATAAAGTCGCACCTGACCGAGCTGCTGACGCAGTCGCTGGCACACGTGGCGCCGCAATCTCCGGCATCCATCATCGCGCTCGAGCGCCCGAAGCAGGCCGCGCACGGCGACTGGGCATGCAATGTAGCGATGCAGCTGGCGAAGCAGCTCAAGCGCAACCCGCGCGAACTGGCGCAGGCGCTGATCGCCGCGCTGCCCGCCTCGCCCTGGCTGGATAGCGCGGAACTTGCCGGGCCCGGCTTCATCAATCTGCGCCTCAAGCCGGCAGCCAAGCTGGACGCGATACGCACCGTGCTCGTAGCCAGCGCGCGCTACGGCCATGCAGATACCGCGCACGGAAGGCCGATCCTGGTCGAGTTCGTTTCCGCCAACCCCACCGGGCCGCTGCATGTAGGTCACGGCCGCCAGGCCGCGCTGGGCGATGCGATCTCGGCCCTGCTCGAAGCGCAAAAATGGAAAGTGACGCGCGAGTTCTATTACAACGATGCCGGCGTGCAAATCGACAATCTCGCGCTGTCGGTGCAGGCTCGCGCGCACGAGCAGCGCGGCGAGGCAGTGGCCTTCCCCGAGGCGGGTTACCACGGCGAATATATTCGCGAAATCGCGTCGGACTATCTCGCCCAAGGCGGAGATCCAGACGATCTCGCTGCGGTACGCAAATTCGCGGTAGCCGCGCTGCGGCGCGAGCAGGACGAGGACCTCAAAGCGTTCGGCGTCAGATTCGACAGTTACTACCTAGAGTCATCGCTCTATACCGAGGGCAAGGTCGAGGCGACGGTCAGATCGCTCGTCGCCTCGGGCAAGACTTACGAGCAAGACGGCGCACTGTGGCTCAGGACCACCGATTTCGGCGACGACAAGGACCGCGTGATGCGAAAGTCCGACGGCAGCCACACCTATTTCGTGCCCGACGTCGCCTACCATGTGACCAAGTGGCAGCGCGGATTCAAGCACGCCGTCAACATCCAGGGTTCGGATCATCACGGCACGGTGGCGCGCGTGCGCGCCGGCTTGCAGGCGCTCAGCGCGGTAACCGGAGCCGGCATCCCGCGCGACTACCCCGCCTACGTGCTGCACAAGATGGTCACGGTGATGAAGGGAGGCGAGGAGGTAAAGCTGTCCAAGCGCGCCGGTAGCTATGTCACCGTGCGCGACCTGATCGACGAGGTAGGGCGCGATGCGGTGCGTTTCTTCCTGGTTTCGCGCAAGGCCGACAGCGAATTCGTGTTCGACATCGACCTGGCCAAATCGCAAACCGAGGACAATCCGGTCTATTACGTGCAGTATGCCCATGCCCGCATTTGCTCGGTATTGGCGCAATGGGGCGGCGAGACGCACGCCCTTTCCGCCGCCGAGCTGGCACCGCTCACGCTCCCGCGCGAACTCGCCTTGGCGCAGCGCTTGGGGGAGTTTCCGGAAACGCTGGCTGACGCGGCGCACGGATTCGCGCCGCACACGGTGGCGTTCTACCTGCGCGAACTGGCGGGAGAGTTCCACAGCTACTATAATGCCGAGCGCATACTCGTCGCCGACGAAAAGCTGAAATCGGCGCGGCTGGCGCTGATCCTCGCCGTGCGCCAAGTGCTGCAAAACGGTCTTGCGCTGTTGGGCGTGAGCGCTCCTGAGAAGATGTGAATGGCCAAAGACTATAAACCGAGAGCAATGGCAAAGAAAAAAAGCGGCGGCGGGACTTTACTCGGGATGTTCATCGGCCTCATTCTCGGGCTGTGCATTGCCGTCGGCGTGGCCTGGTACATGAACAAGACCCCGATCCCGTTCCTCAGCATGGTCAAGCCGCAGGAGAAAACGACGATCGAGCCGGGCACGGCGATAGTCAAGCCGGACGAAAAAACCACGCAGCAGGTGGAAAAACCGCGCTTCGAATTCTATAAGATCCTGCCCGGCGTCGAGGAACCCGTCACCGAGCAGCAGATCAAGCAGGCAGCCAAGGCGGGCGCGGCCCCGCAAAACTACCTGCTGCAGGTCGGTTCCTTTCAAAATCCCGCCGATGCCGACAACCTGAAAGCGCAGCTTGCGTTAATCGGGGTGGAGGCCAGCGTCGAGCCGGTCGAACTACCCGATAAAGGCACGCAGTACCGGGTGCGGGTCGGGCCCTACAGCAAGTTGGACGAAATAAACCGTGTGCGCCAGACCTTGGCACAGAACGGAATTGAAGCTTCACTGGTCAGAATAAAGGATCCCGGCTCGCATTGAGCGTAGGGTGTTTTTTGGAGAATAGAATGTTGAAACAACTAGTCACGGGTTTGATTGTGCTTTTCGCAGCGGGCCTGGCGCAGGCCCAGCCCACCGCAGGCAAGGAATATCGGATACTTCCCGTAACGCAGCCTACCGACGTTCCGGGCAAGATCGAAGTCATCGAGTTCTTTTGGTACGGTTGCCCGCACTGCTACGAATTCGAGCCGGTGCTCGAACCCTGGGTGAAAAAGCTTCCGAAGGACGTGAATTTCCGCCGCGTCCCGGCCATGTTCAACCAAGAGTATGCGCAGGGTGCGCGCGCCTACTACGCACTGGATGCAATCGGCCAGGAAGAGCGACTGCACAAGGCGCTGTTCGACGCCATCCACACAGGCTCCAGGCTCAACGTAGGGAACGAGGCCGCGCTGACCGAATGGCTGGGCAAACACGGCGTGAACACCAAGGAATTCACCGCCGCCTATCACTCCTTCGCCGTCGACAGCAAATTGAAGCGCGCAGCACAGCTTACCCAGGCGTACAGGATAGACGGCGTGCCTTCGATGGCGGTAAACGGCAAGTACGTCGTCAACACCGACAGTATCAGCTCGTTCGAACAACTGCTTTCTATCACCGATTACCTGATCGAGAAGGTACGCAAGGAAGAAGTCGGCAAGGCAGTGCCGAAAAAATAGAAACTCGTCACTGTGCAAGGGACGCCCGCCCTTCCTGTTCCCCTGCTCAGGGGCCGCATTGAGGTATCCCGGGCGCCTGCTATCGACTTTAGCAGGGTATTGAAAAAGGGGGCGATGCCCCCTTTTATATGCCCTAGGTCGGTACTATTGAAAAGCGCTTCCCTGTGACGGCGGGAGGATGAGCCGCCTTTTTGCCCTGCGGGAAGCGTCTTTCAACAGCCTGTCGGGGCTCATCCGGCCCGGCTTGGGCTTTGGCAAATTACACCGGATCGGCATATCATGCCGGCTTCCAGTCTGGCCTGGGAAACGCGTGATGATTCTCCTCAGAAAAGCCTTGGCGCTGATTTTGTTCACGCTTGCGGCGGCGGGCGCCCAGGCTCAATCCGGACCGGAGCTCGGCCGCGACTACATCCGGCTCGACCCGCCGCACCCGGTGACGAGCGGCGACAAGATCGAGGTCATCGAATTCTTCTACTACGGCTGCCCCGTCTGCTACGAGCTCGAGCCGAAATTGTCGCGCTGGTATTTCAACTCGCCCGACTCCATCGCGCTGCGCCGCGTGCCGGCGCTGTCTTCGCACAATTGGGACAATTTCGCCAAATTGTTCTACACCCTCAAAGCCATGGGCCAGCTCTCGCGGCTGCACTGGCCGGTATATG
>DATKUQ010000088.1:0-7291 GCA_035530495.1 Burkholderiales bacterium | reverse complement strand
GATCCAGCTCAAGTTCAGCGACGATGGCAAGGTGCCCGGCATCGAGCGCTACTCCCCGACGCGCCAGGTGCCGGTGCTGCTCGTCGACGGCGAACCGGTGTGGGATTCGCTCGCGATCTGCGAAGCCGTGGCCGAGCTGTTTCCCGACAAGCGCCTGTGGCCGGCCGAGGCGCGCGCGCGCCAGGTGGCGCGCTCGATCTGCGCCGAAATGCACGCGGGCTTGCGCAATCTGCGCGGCGCCATGCCGATGAACATCCGCGCCGCGCTGCCGGGCAAGGGCATGAGCCCGGCGGTGCAGAAAGACATCGACCGCATCGTCGAGATCTGGGAATCCTGCCGCGCACGCTACGGCCGGGACGGGGAACTGCTGTTCGGGCAGTTCAGCATCGCCGATGCGTACTACGCGCCGGTGGCCACGCGCTTTCTCACCTACGCCGTCACGCTGCCGGGCGCGGCGCAGCGCTACGCCGACGCGCTGCTCGCGCTTCCCGCCGTGCGCGACTGGATGGCGCAGGCGCGCCGCGAAACCGAATTCGTGCGCGCCGACGAGCCCTACGCCTGAACCGACTGGCTTCTCCAACGGGCGTCCGATGAAAATCTACGCGGTCGGCGGGGCGGTACGCGATGAGCTGCTGGGGCTGCCGGTCAAGGACCGGGACTACGTGGTGGTCGGCGCCACGCCGCAGGACATGACCCGCCTCGGCTACCGGCCGGTGGGCAAGGACTTTCCCGTGTTCCTGCACCCGAAGACGCACGAGGAATATGCCCTGGCGCGCACCGAGCGCAAGACGGCGCGCGGCTACAAGGGCTTCCAGGTCTATGCCGCGCCCGACGTGACGCTGGAACAGGACCTGTCGCGGCGCGACCTGACCATCAACGCCATAGCCCGCGACCCCGAGGGCCGCCTCATCGATCCCTACGGCGGCGCGGCCGACCTGAAGCGCGGCCTGCTGCGCCATGTGAGCCCGGCCTTCGCCGAGGATCCGGTGCGTATCCTGCGCGTGGCGCGCTTCGCCGCGCGTTTCGGTTTCAAGGTGGCGCCGGCCACGCTGCGCCTGATGCGGGCGATGGTGACGGCGGGCGAAGCCGATGCGCTGGTCGCCGAACGCGTGTGGCAGGAACTGGCCTGCGGCCTGATGGAGGCGGCGCCTTCGAAAATGTTCGCCTTGTTGCGCCGCTGCGGCGCGCTCGCGCGCGTGCTGCCGGAGCTGGACGCGGCCTGGAACGTGCGCGGGGAGTTTGCGCGCTCGCAGCGCGCGCTCGACGATGCCGCGGCCCGTGGCCATGCGCTCGAGGTGCGCTACGCGGTACTTGCTTGCGCGCTCGCCGGCGGGGTTGCGCCCGAGCAGGCGCTGCGCCGCATGAGCGCGCGCCTGCGCGCGCCCGCCGATGCGCGCGATCTGGCCCTGCTCGCGCTGCGTCATCGCGAACAGATCGAACTGGGAACCAAGCTCGAAGCCGAGGCGATCGTCGCCCTGCTCCAGTCCTGCGATGCATGGCGCAGGCCTGAGCGTTTCGGCCAGTTGTTGCAGGCGATCGAGAGCTGGACGGCCGGGCGCAAGCGTAGCCTGGCCGGGTCGCCGCGCCTGCTCGCGGCGCTGCGCGCTGCGCGTGCAGTCGACGCCGGCGCGATCGCGCAGGGCGAGTCAGAGCCGCACCGGATCGCCGCGCGGCTGCGCGTCGCGCGCGTGGCGGCGGTGAAATCCGCGCTCGGCGTGGACTGAATTCTGCCGTCGGGTGATGTGCGAATGAAGTCCGCTGCGCTGCAGGCGAAGCAGATACGTAAAGCTTTGTTGCCGCCGTACGCCATTGGGGCCGTCACACGATGCGTGTGAGCAGCGCCAGCGCGGACGAGAGCAGGATGGTGGTGGTGAAGGGCAGGTAGTAATCGCGGCCCTTGTAGCGCAGATTGATGTCGCCGGGCAGGCGGCCGAGGCTGTACTTGCCGAAGCGCGGCGTCCACACGCTCAGCACGGCCACTGCGACGGTCAGGGTCAAAAGCCACTTCAGCATGGAATCATTGTAAACTGCCCGCCACGGGAAAGAACGCGCAGGTAGAAAAAATGATCGATCTGTACACCTGGAAGACGCCCAACGGCTACAAGGTTTCGGTGATGCTGGAAGAATGCGGCCTCGCTTACAACGTGCACCCGATCGACATCCGCCACGGCGACCAGTTTACGCGACAGTTCCTCGCGCTCAACCCGAACGCAAAAATTCCGGTCATCACCGACTCCGACGGTCCGGACGGAATGCCGATCGTGCTGTTCGAATCGGGCGCGATCCTGGTCTATCTGGCCGGCAAGACCGGCAAGTTTTTGCCGGACAGCGACTGCGGCAAGTACCTCGCCTTGCAATGGCTGATGTTCCAGATGGGCGGCATCGGCCCGATGTTCGGCCAGGTGCACCACTTCCTGCGCGCGGCCCCGGAACCGGTGCCCTACGCGATCGAACGCTACACCAAGGAGAAAGATCGCCTCTACGGCGTATTGAACAAGCGCTTGGGCGAGGCCGCCTACCTTGCAGGCGAATATTCCATTGCCGACATCGCGACCTATCCCTGGGTGTCGCGGCACGAGTGGCACCGTACCGACCTTGCCGATTTTCCCAACGTCAAGCGCTGGTACGAGACCATCGGCGCGCGCCCAGCAGTGCAGCGCGGCATGGCAGTACCACCGGGCTAGGCGCCGCGCCGGCGATGGACAGGGATTCCGACTCGGACCTGGTGGAGCAACTCGAAATCCTGGAGGCCGCGCCGCCCGCGCGCGGCAGCGGCCGGCCGCTGCTGTTCGTGCACGGCGCTTTCGCCGGGGCCTGGTGCTGGTCCAAGCATTTCCTGCCTTATTTCGCCGCGCAGGGTTTTCGCGCCTGCGCCGTGAGCCTGAGCGGCCACGGCGGGAGCCCCGGGCGCGAGCGGCTCGACTGGCTTTCGATCGCCGATTACGTGTGCGACCTGGAGCAGGCGGTAGCTACCGTCGGCGGCGACCCGGTGCTCGTCGGCCATTCCATGGGCGGGTTCGTGGTGCAGAAGTACCTGGAACGTGCTGCCGCGCCGGGCGTGGTGCTCATGGCTTCGGTGCCGCCGCAGGGCCTGCTTTCGGCTTCGATCGCACTGGCGTTCTCCAATCCAGGCTTGTTCGCCGACGTGAACTCGATGCTGCATCGCGGCCGCGCCTCGCTTGCGACCTTGCAGCACGCCCTGTTCGCGAGCCCGGTCGCCCTGGATGATCTGCAGGCCTATTACCGCCTGATGCAGCCGGAATCGCAGCGCGCGATGTGGGACATGACTTTTTTCGACCTGCCGCGGCTGCGGCCGGAGCGCTGCCCGCCGCTGCTGGTGCTGGGCGCCGAGAGCGACATCCTGGTGCCGCCGGCGCAGGTCGAGCAGGCGGCGCGCGCCTACGGCACGCAGGCGGAAATCTTTCCCGGCATGGGGCATGTGATGATGCTGGAGGCACGCTGGCAGAGCGTGGCCGACCGGATTATCGAGTGGCTCAGGAAATCGGGTTTCGCCGGTAGCTAGGGTCGCGGCCGCGCTAGCGCGGCAGTTGCACGATGAAGCGCTGTAATCCGGCGAGCAGCATTTGCACCGCGATGGCGGTAAGCACCAGTCCCATCAGGCGCTCGATCGCGATCACGCCGCGCTTGCCGATCCAGCCGCTGATGCGCTGCGCCGACAGCATCACCAAAACGGTGACGAGCATGGCGAGGCTGAGCGCCGCCACCCAGGAGAGCACACGCTGCGGCTCGCGCGACACCAGCAGCAGCACCGTGGCGAGCGCGGAAGGTCCGGCGATGGCCGGGATCGCCAGCGGCACGATGAATGTTCCGGTATCGCCGGTGTCGCCGAAAATGCCCTCGGCGTGCGGGAACACCATGCGCAGCGCGATCAGGAACAGGATGATTCCGCCGGCGATCGCGAGTGCATTGTCCGACAGCCGCAGCAAATGCATGAATTGGCCGCCGCCGAACATGAACGCGAGCAGCACCGCGTAAGCGATGGCGCATTCGCGCAGCACCACTTTGGCGCGCCTGGGCGCGGCGACGTGCCTGAGCACGGAGATCACCAGCGGCATGTTGCCGAAGGGGTCCATCACCAGGATCAGCAGAATGCTGGCGGAAACGATATCCACGGTGAGGTCCTGGAGTGTTGTACGGTCCTAGAGCGCCGCGCTCCGGTCGCCGCTGGCGAAGCCGATCAGCGGCGCGGCGTAGTCCTTGCCCAGGGCGATGACCTTGAACAATTCGCCCATCTCGGATGGCGAGAGCAGCTGTTGCGCCGCGCTCGCCTGCGGCAGATAGGCCGCCGCATTTTCGGGCGGCGTGCGCAGCAGGATGTCGGTGATGCCGCAGTTGATCAGGAACTGCGCCTGGCCGGTGTAGCCCAGCAGCTCCAGGCCGGCTTCGGCGCCGGCGCGCGCCACGGCGCTGAAATCGACATGGCTGGTGATGTCCTGCAAGCCCGGCAGGAAAAAAGGATCCGCATGCGCGCGGTGACGGTAGTGGCACATCAGGGTGCCTTCGCTGCGCTGTGCATGGTAGTACTCGTGCGCCGGAAAGCCGTAGTCTATGAGCAGGATCACGCCGCGCTCCAGCGCCTGCGCCAGCGTGCTGACAAAGGCGCGGGCGACCAACTGGATCTCGGTCTGATAGCCTTCGGGCAAGTGCAGCGCCGCGGCGGCGGCGCGCAATGGCTCAGCAGCCGGCCGCCAGGCCCAGCTGAAAGTTTCGCCGTTCACACCGACTCCGCCTTCCTCCACGCCGGCGGCGCCGATCCTGACCATGTGCACCGGCATCGCATCGAGCACTTCGTTGCCTATGATCAAACCCCGGTACAACGTCGGCAAGCGGTTGAGCCAGATCACGCGCTCGAGCAACTGCGGCACCTGCTGCGCCAGCAGGTCGCGCTCGCGCTCGCGCAGGTCGGGGCTGACTTCGAGGATGTAATACTGGCGCGGCAGGCGGTCCAGCTGCTCGAGCTCCTTCAGCAGCGCAGCGGCGAGCGCGCCCGAGCCGGCGCCGATTTCCAGGATCTGGTCCAGGCCGGATTCGAGCACTTGCGCCGCCTGGCGCGCGAGCGTCTGGCCGAAGAGCGGCGTCATTTCCGGCGCCGTGATGAAATCGCCCTCACGCCCGAGTTTTCGCGCGCCGGCGGTGTAATAGCCCAGGCCCGGCGCGTACAGCGCGAGCTCCATGTAGCGCGCAAACGGGAGCCAGCCGCCGTTGGCGGCAATCTCTCCCCGGATCAGCGTTGCAAGCTTTTCGCTGTGCGCCAGCGCTTCGGCCGAAGGGGAGGGCAAGTCAGACATATTCGGGATACAGAAAGTCGGGATACAGAAAGTCGGGATACAGAAAGCCGTTATTGGGGGATTTGCAAGGGACGCGGCCCCTTGCTCGTACCATGCATAGTGCGCGAATCCGGTAAAATCTTCAAATCATGTCGGCGCAACTGCACAACAAGACCATTCTCGTCACCGGCGCGGCCAAGCGCGTCGGCGCGGCGATCGTACGCCGGCTGCACCGTGCAGGCGCCAGCCTGGCGCTGCACTACCATGCATCGGAGCGCGAGGCGCATGCGCTGCAATCCGAGCTCAACCTGCAGCGCCCGCAGTCGGTGATCCTGGTGAAGGCCGATTTGCTCGAGACCGCCGGCCTCGCGGAAATCGTGAAAACCTGCGTGGAGCGCTTTGGTACGCTCGACGCGTTGGTCAACAATGCCTCGGCATTCTACCCTACCCCCATGGGGGCGATAGACGAACGCGACTGGAGCACGCTGGTCGGCGCCAATCTGAAGGCGCCTTTGTTCCTGTCCCAGGCAGCGGCGCCGCAGCTGAAGAAGAGCGGCGGCTGCATCGTCAACATCACCGATATCCACGCCGAACGGCCGCTGAAGAACTATGTGGTCTACAGCATCGCCAAGGCGGGCCTCGCCGGCCTGACCCGGTCGCTGGCGCGCGAACTCGGACCCGAGGTGCGCGTGAACGCGGTCGCGCCGGGACCGATCATCTGGCCCGAGGACGGCTCCTTCGACGAGGTGACCCGCCAGCGCGTGATTTCGCACACCCTGTTGAAGCGCACAGGCGAGCCCGACGACATCGCCCGCGCGGTGTACTACCTGATTGCAGAAGCGCCGTACGTCACTGGTCAAATAATTGCGGTAGATGGCGGCCGGAGCGTCAACCTGTAAGGATGAACGCGCCCGATCACAAGCAACTGGAAAAGCAGCGCTTCGAAGCGAACAAGCTGGAGAAACGCCTGTGCCGCCTGGCCGGGCAGGCGATCGCCGATTTCAACATGATCGAAGCGGGCGACCGCGTCATGGTCTGCCTCTCCGGCGGCAAAGACAGCTACGGCCTGCTCGACGTGCTGCTGAAGCTGCGCCAGCGCGCGCCCATAGACTTCGACATCGTTGCGGTCAACCTCGACCAGAAGCATCCGGGCTATCCGGCGCAGGTGCTGCCCGATTACCTGAAGTCGCTGGGGATCGAATTCCTGATCGCGCAGCAGGACACCTATTCCGTGGTCAAGCGCTTGATCCCCGAAGGCAAGACCATGTGTTCGCTGTGCTCGCGCCTGCGCCGCGGCGTGCTCTACCGCCTCGCGGGGGAACTGGGCGCGACCAGGATCGCTCTGGGGCATCATCGCGACGATATCCTCGAAACCTTCTTTCTGAACCTGTTCTTCGGCGGCAAGCTGAAGGCGATGCCGCCGAAGCTGGGTTCGGACGACGGCAAGCACGTGGTGATACGGCCGCTCGCGTATGTGAAGGAGAAAGACCTCGCGCGCTATGCCGCAGTGCGCGCCTTCCCCATCATCCCCTGCGACCTGTGCGGCTCGCAGGACCAGCTGCAGCGAAAGCAGGTGAAGCAGTTGCTGCGCCAGTGGGAAAGGGAATTTCCGGGCCGGGTCGAAACCGTGTTCAACAGCCTGCAGCGGGTCACGCCCTCGCATCTGCTGGACCGGAAACTGTTCGATTTTCCCGCCGTTGCCGCTGGCGGTATGGCGGCCGACGGGGGAGACAAAGCCTTTGATCCAGAAGATTTTTCGTCTACCGCTGCCGCCTCGCTCAGGATCGTTTCGAGCCCGAAATAGGTCGATAAGCAATTCCAGTTTGTCAAACTCAGTTTGTCATGCTAGAATTTTTGCATGAATTGTGCTGAACGACTGGTATCGATTTTCGGCAGCCAGGCCGAAGTGGCCCGGCGCTTGCGCCTGGATCGGGCGGTCGTCAATAACTGGGTCAAGTCCGGTTATGTTCCGGCGCGCTGGGCGATGGAGGTCGAGCATGCCA
>DATKUQ010000087.1:0-5743 GCA_035530495.1 Burkholderiales bacterium | reverse complement strand
GTCGGCAACTGCATGTCGGACAGCTTGCTGTTCGCGATTCGCAAATTCAAGCAGCATCCGGAGCCGATCCAGACCACGGTGACGGCGACGATAGATCGCAATGCAGCAAATCGCCTGCGCGTGCTGGATATCCTGGTAAAGCTGACCCTGGGTGCCGCCGCATCCAGTCTCGCCCATCTAGACCGTGCCCTGGAGCAATTCGAGGAATTCTGCACCGTCGGGCAGAGCGTGCGCCAGGGCATACCGGTGACGGTCGAGGTCTACGACAGCGACGGACTGCGCCTGAAGTAATCGCTGCGCGCCGCGGGGCAGGAATCAATACGCGACAAGCAGCCGGCGATGTCCGCCGCAGTTCAACGCGGCCGAACGCTACCCCGAAAAACTGCGGCGAGGAACAAATGAAGGCGCGACGCGCGTGCCTTCGATCACTGGGGCCTGCCGTTTGATCGCGAAAGGGGCCCGCGCAGCTCGTTCAATCTGCGCGCCAGCGACGCGGCCGACAGTTCGCCCACATGGGAGTCGACCAGCCGGCCTTTGGCGTCGTAGAACAGCGTCGTCGGCAGCCCTTGCGAGCCGACCTCCTGGGGGATCCCCGCGCCGATGTCGAGCAGAACGTTGCTGATATCCAGCCCGGCGGCAGCAAGATAGCGCTTGGCTGCGGCGGCGCTTTCGCCCTGGTCGACGAAGACAAAGCGCAGGCGCGATTCCCGCTTTTGCGCGGCGGCGAGCAGCGGCATTTCGCGGCGGCAGGGGGGGCACCAGGTAGCCCACAGATTGATGACCAGGGGCTTGCCGGCAGCCAGGCTGGCGAGATCCGCCGGCGCACCTGCGAGCGTCGTCAACGGTGTTTTGGGCAGCCCTGTGTGATTCGTCATCAGACGTATCGCACCGAACATCGCGCCCAAGGCGAACACCCCGGCCGCCAGCCCCATGGCCAGCGGTTTGCGCAATGGCGCTCGGCGCCAGCCATGCCATAGCGCCAGCAGCAGCGCCGCCGCTATCCCTAGCCAGGGTAAAAAGCCGCCGTCGCGGATGTCGAGCATGGACCAAGGCGAATCGCGGTAGCTGTCGAAGTGCACGGCGACAAAGGCGATGCGCGCCACCACCACCGCGGCGAGCAGCATGTTGATCAAGACATTGCCGATGCCGGTGTTCCCGCCGCGCCCGGCCAGCAGGCCGACCCCTGCCGCGACGAACAGCGCCGCGATCAGCAACAGCAGGGTGATCGACACAGGCAGAGAACCCAAATTTGCCGTCAGCACGCCCACCCCCTTAGCGCAAGCATCACGAAGCCGCGCTGTTCCGGCGGATCCGCGCAAATGCGCGCGAACGCCGCAGACCTGTCATGACCCCAGCATGACGCAGTCTTCCTGCGCCAATTGGACGACGCAGCCGCCGGCGCCGCTGTCAGGTTCGCACTCACCGTGAAGGAGAATGCCGGATATTTGCGTTCTTGTTAAGCACGCGCAATTAGTGTCGAAGAACGCCGATTGGTTCCGGCTTGACACAAGACCGGGTCCTGCAATCGCCGAAACGGCGCCAGGTTCAGGGACGCGTGCGCGGAAGCGGCCCTGCGCGCTACGCCGCTTCAGGCGCGCGCAGGGCTGGCGTAACGCTCCTTTACGCCGAGCTTCTTCAAAATGATCGAAAGCAGACAGAAATCGGTAAAGCCGCTTTGAAGCAGGTTGGCGCCGACAAAAGTCGTGAACCAGAGCCAATAGCTGCTTTGGAACAGCGGGCTCGCCTGCACGCCCAAGGCGAGCGACAGCAATATGAAAGTCCCGGCAAAAACGTGCACCAGTTTGTCTACGGTCATGGCAAATCTCCTCGTTGCAGGCGAGATGGAATCTCGGTTGGTAACCGCGCGAATTCTAGCGGCAGGCCGCCTGAGGGTATGTAACCTAGGTTACCGAACGGCGCAGTTAGCCCTGCCGCCTGCTTCGACCGATAATGGGTTCGCCGCGTCCGCGCCGCTCAGTACAGAGCGCCGGCAAGCAGCTTGCGATACTCGCTTACCAGAGCCGGCTGATCTTCGGCGAGATCGAACACCTGGACCATCAGCTTGCGCGCGCTGGTGCGCAGCGCGCCGCGGTCCTTGCGCACCACTTCGAGCAAAGCCGCGAGCGCGGGCTCGAAACGCCCGTCGGCGACCAGGCGTTCCCCCAGCGCGAGCCGCATGGGCAAATCGTCCGGATCGGCTGCCAGCCGCGCCTGCAATTCCTCCATCGCCGGCAGCTGCTGGCTTTTCTTCCACAGCGAGAGCACGGAATAGAGCCTTTCGGCGCGCTCGTCGCGCTCGCGCTCAGGAATCGACGCGAATATCTCGTCCGCCTCGGCGTGGCTGTTCTTCGCCAGCAGCAGCTCGACGAGGTCCAGCCGCACCGCATGGTTGGCCGGTTCGAGCTCGAGCGCGTTGCGCAGGTGGCGCTCGGCCTCGTCGAAATCGCCCTGAGTCACGAGCGCGCGCGCCGCGCGGCGCAGCTTTTCGCCCGGCGTCGGGATCAGACGGTCGATGAACTCGCGCGCGCCGCTCTCGGGCAGCGCGCCGACGAATTCGTCCGCCAGCTTGCCGTCGACGAAAGCCTTGACGTTGGGGATGCCGCGCACGCCGAAACGCGCGGACAGCTCCGGGTGTTCGTCGGAATTCACCTTCGCCAGCAGGAAACGGCCCTGGTATTCGGCGGCCAGCTTCTCCAGGATCGGTTTCAGCGCGCGGCAGGGGGCGCACCAGGGTGCCCAGAAATCGACCAGCACGGGTACTTTCTGCGAGGCCTGCAGCACGTCGTGCTCGAACGCTTCGGTTCCGGTTTCAAATGAAAAGGTAGTATTCATGGCGACTCCAACGGATGTTTGGATTGTATATGCGGTCGGCTGGCATGAGTTTCAAGCACGCTGGCCCAGGGCGCCGCTTTCCAAATAGTGACGAAACGAGGGGATCCAGGTGGGAACGGAAGGGTCCCACCCCTTCCTCGGCCCCTCGTGCTCCCCTAAGTCGGAGCGTAACAATATGACTTTTGCTACGGGTTCTTATAGCATCCGCACATGCATCTTCCTGATTACGACGGCGCCAGCATCGTCAACCTGATGCGCTCGATCGAGCGCGCGCTCGACGCAGGCCCCGGCGACGCAACCGCAGCCTATCCGGAACTCACGGCCCTCCCGGCGCAGACGCTTTCGGGCGCGCGCAACATCGTGCTGCTGGTGATCGACGGGCTCGGCTACGATTATCTCACCGCCGCGGGCGCTGACAGCGCGCTGCGGCGCCGGCTCAAGGCGCGCATGACTTCGGTCTTTCCCTCGACCACGGCCACCGCGATAACGAGCTTCCTGACCGGCGTCGGCCCGCAGCAGCATGCGCTTACCGGCTGGAATATGTGGCTGCGCGAACTCGGCTGCCTCGCGACGACCCTGCGCTTTCGCCCGCGCCACGGCGGCGAGCCGCTGTCCAAAGCCGGCATAGCCCCGAGCAGCGTGTTTACGGTCGAACCCATGTTCGATCGCATCGCGGCGTCCGCTTATGTGCTGTCGCCGGCGGAAATCGTCGACTCCGACTACAACGTCGCGCATTGCGGGTCTGCCCTGCGCCGGCCGTACAAGGAAGTGCCCGAGATGTTCTCGGCGGCGGCCGACATCCTGCGCAGCGGAAGCGAACGCAAGTTCATCCACGCCTATACCAGCGAGCTCGATGCGGCCGCCCATACTTTCGGCAGCGCAAGCCCGGAGCTGCAGCAGAAATTCCGCCAGATCGATGCCGCCTTCGCCCGCTTCCTCGAAGAGATTGCGGGAACGGATACCGCCGTGATCGCGGCTGCCGACCACGGCTTCATCGACTCGCCCAAAGCTGCCCGCATCGAACTCGAGGACCACCCTGAACTCGCGCAGACGCTGATGCTGCCGCTGTGCGGCGAGCGCCGCGTCGCCTATTGTTATGTGTGGCCCGGACAGGAAGCGGCTTTCGAGCATTACGTGCAAACGCGGCTGGCCCATTGCGCCAGCCTGTACCGGAGTCGCGATCTGATCGCTCAGGGCTGGTTCGGCCTGGGCCCGGCGAACCCGCGCCTGGCCGAGCGCATCGGCGAATACACGCTGGTGATGAAGGACGATTACACCATCAAGGACTGGATCCCGGGGGAGCGGCGTCATCTGACCCTGGGCGTGCACGGCGGCGTGAGCGCGGCGGAGATGCACGTGCCGCTGATCGTGGCCGAAGCCTAGAAAAAAAGACCCTCTTCAGTGCTCGCGCTCAAGCTACTTCTGGTTCCGGCGTTTCTGGCCCTGATCACGCTCGCCGGCAGGCGCTGGGGACCCGAGGTCGCCGGCTGGCTGGCGGGTCTTCCGGTGCTGACCGGCCCCATCCTGTTTCTGCTCGCGCTGGAAAAAGGCACCGCGTTTGCGGCCGCGGCGGCCACCGTTTCCCTGTCCGCCGTGTTCGGTGCAGTCGCGTTGATCGTCACCTACGCGCGCGTTTGCTCGCGCCGCACGCCAGGGCTCTCCCTGTTCTATGGCATGGTCGTCTGGTGCTGCGCCGCAGTGTTGCTGACCTCGCTTCCGCTTACCAATCTCGCATCGCTGGGCATCGCGCTGCTGGCCCTCGGCATCGCGCCCAAACTGTTTCCGCGCCTGGCGACGCCGATATCGATCGCCCGCCTGCCCAAATGGGAGCTGCCCCTGCGCATGCTGGCCGGCGCCGCGGTCACGCTCGCCGTGACCTCGCTGGCGTCGACGATCGGGCCTTCCTGGAGCGGAATGTTCGCGGTGTTTCCGGTGATCACCAGCGTGTTGTCGGTGTTCTCGCACCGCGCCTCCGGCCCGGCATTCACCGTGGTCTTGCTCAGGGCGATGATCTGGGGGCTGTACGCGCTCACCAGCTTCTGTCTCGCGCTGGCCATGTTGTTGCCGCACCGAAGCGTGGCCGTCTCGTTCGCAGGCGCGGCCGCGGTGGCCCTCGGGGTACAGTGGGCCCTGAAATCGCGCCTGCGTCGGAGTTAGGAAAGCGTTCGAGAACGAGAGGGATGCCTCCCCTCGCATTTTGCGTTCCGGCGGAGGGCTCCCCAAAAATTGGCGCCTGCTATTGACTTCCATTTGCTTTTAGCGCCTAATCATTTTCAAGGGCGAAGCCGCCGAAAGGCGGCCACGCAAAGCTACCGGCCTAAACGCGAAAGAACGCGCAGGGCAGCGGGGTTACCGGTCCAAAGCCGTCATTCCGTAGGAACCCATCGAGCTGCACCGCCCTTCTTGAGTAACGCGCAACGGGAGGGCTCTTCGATCGTGCATGCCAAAGAACTGAAGCCGGTGCGCGTCACCGCGAGCATCGGCGTCGCGGAACTGGACGGACATGCCAGCGATGTCGCGGCGATCCTGGCAAGCGCCGACAGAGCCCTATATCATGCCAAACGCACGGGCCGGAACCGCGTTGCCTTCGGCGGGTCGAATGTCCCATGCGAGTCTACGAGCTGACAGGAAGACGTTCCATGACTCACGTGCTGATCGTCGAGGACGACGAGCAAAACCGCAATCTCCTCAGGATGCTGCTCGAGGCGAACGACTACAAGGTGACGGTCGCGGGCGACGGCCTGGAGGCACTCGCCGCCGCGCGGCGCGATCCGCCCGACGTCATCGTGTCCGACGTGCTGATGCCGAAGATGGACGGCTTCGCCCTGTGCCGCGCATGGATACAGGATGAGGCGCTGAAAGCCATTCCGTTCATTTTCTATTCCGCTACTTATGTCCGTACGGACGACGA
>DATKUQ010000086.1:0-3941 GCA_035530495.1 Burkholderiales bacterium | reverse complement strand
CTGCTACCAGACATCGGACGCCAAGGTATTCGCCGCGGGCGACATGCGTCGCGGGCAGTCGCTGGTGGTGTGGGCGATACGCGAAGGTCGTCAGTGCGCCCGAGCAGTGGACGAATTCCTGGTGGGGTCTTCCGACCTGCCGCGCTAGGCGCGGCAGCCCTGCTGCCCGCCACTGCTTAGAGGCCATTTCTGAATTAGCGAAATGGCCTCCGATTCAGCAGAGAACGAGGGGATACCTCCCCTCATTCTTCGATGCGCCCTTAGTTCGTATCCGCGCAGGAGGTGCTCGCCCCGGCTCCATACGGGCTGGTCTGCCCCGGCGGCGCAACGTTGATGCTGGTGTAGTCGGCGGCCAGGCCGGGCAGGAAGAACGTCGTCGTCGTCGGCGGATCGTTGCCGACCACACCGGTCTGCGCCTGCAGCGTCATTTCGGCCCAGGTCGAGTGATCCTTCGCATAGGTGACGGTCGCAACGGCATTGCCGTTCGCGTCCGTCGTGCCCGTGGCATTCACGGTGGCCACCCCGCCGGGGTCCAGTCTCCCGTTTCCGTTGATATCCTCTCCCGTGTCGACAATGCCGTTGAAATTGACATCCTCGTTGGGGCAGGTTGCCTTTACTACTTGGACCCAGACAGAGTTGACGGTGTCTATGGCGTAGACACCTTTGCGGAACCTTCCCGGGAGCAGCGAAAAGCGCACCGTGGCGCCCACAACCGGATTCCCGGCGGTATCGGTAACGGTGGCGATGAAAGTCTTGCTGTTCGACGGAGCGGTTCCGCCGACCAGGTTATCCGTGCCGAGGCGCACCAGGCTCGCCTGGCCGGCGACCGTCAAGGACGTGGTGGCGGTTACCGGAGCGCCCAGCGCGACGCCGTTGACGGCGGTCACGGTCGCGAGAATCTTCACGCCGTTCGCCGGACTGCTGGTGCCGCCCGCGATGTAGGTCACCGAAGTGCTGCCCGAAACATCGGTGATCCCGTTGCTCGAGGTAAGGCGGCCGTTGCTGGGGTCGGCGGTGATGCTGAAGGTCACGGCGGCATTCTTCACCAGGTTATTGGAGGCGTCCCGCACCACTACCGAAATCGTCGAGCTGTTGTTCGTCTGGGATGCCGATCCGCTGGTAAATGCGACCACGCCCGGAACCGCCTGCGCTGTGGCGCTGCTGGCGGTCGTGGAGACGAAAGTGACATTGAGGGTGGCGGCAGGCGTGCCGCCGGGGCCCGCGGCGGTGATGATCGCGGGGCCGGCTGTGTTCGGCGATGAAACCGTCACGCCGGCAGTCCCCGCCGCGTTTGTAGTCGCCGGGCTGCCGCTAACCGCGCCGCGGCTGATGCTAAAAGTGACGGCCTTGCCAGCCTGGGCCGTCCCGTTTTTGGTCCAATTGATCGAGACCGGCTGTGCCGTACCCAGGGGTATGTCCGTATTGGCGAGCGGCGCGAATCCGAAGGTGTCGGGGCTGATGGTGAGCGCCTGCGTGGTGCTCGCCCCTGACGCGCTCGCGGTAATGGTGTCGTTGCCGGGTTGATCGGCCTTGACCGTGGCGGTGATCTGGCCCGCGCTGTCCGTGACGCCGGTGGTCGGGCTGAGGACCAGCGTGTTTCCGGTCTGCGACGTGACAGTCACGGTTGCGCCCGGCACTGCATTACCGGCCGAATCCTTCACGCTGAAGGTGAGCGTTGTAAAGGCGTTGAACGCGAGCGAGCTGTTGCCGCTGACGCTGATCGTGGTGCCGGTGACGTCGACGGAGTTGGTCGCGCTTATGGCGCCGGTGGTCGCTTTGACGTCGATGGTGCGATTCGCCTTGCTCGAGCCGAGGTTGAGCTGGGCCGTGACTATGCCGTTGGCATCGGACACGCCGCTGGCGCTGACGTTGTTGACGAACGCGCTAGGGTCGGTACCCGGTGAAAATGTCACCGTCTGGCCGCTGATGGCCTGCCTGTTTGCGTCCAGCACGATGGCGGTCAAGGTTACCGGGCTCACCCCGGAACTGGGGATTTGCGGGTCGCTCGCCAGAAGTTCGACCGACGCTACCGTGGGTCCGGTCGGCGTAGTTGGCGTCGTACCGCCGCTCGGCACGGGTGTTCCGCCGGCCCCTCCTGAACCGCAGCCGGCCAAGGCGGCGACTGTCACCGCCAATAAGAGCCATGCCGAGAATCTGGAAATTTCCCGGCTCAACAAACTCTGGGTGACAAGAAATAATTTTTGCACGCAAGCCCCCTTTTATGCAATCCGCATCGATATTGTCCTGCTCGTATAACGGTACAACATTTTTATTATAAACACAACAAGTTAAACCATATATTTAATGTTGAATCGTTCATAGTTCCTGGGGGCCGTGCAGCCGCCGGATTGGCTCATCCGTCGCTGCCGCGCTCCAGATACGCCGCGATGCGCTCGTTCTGGATTTCGGTGCTGCCGTCGGCGTAATGGGCCGTGCGCGCCGCGGCGAGATGGCGCCCGAAAGGGTGCGCTTCCATCAAGCCCTCGGCGCCGAACACCTGCATGCACTGCGGCAGGCGCTGCTCGGCCATGCGCGCGGCGAACTTCTTCGCATGCGCCGCAGCCAGCACCGCATCCTGCCCCGCTTCGAGCAGGCGCGCCGCGCGGTAGGCGAGCAGGCGCGCCGCGTCGAGGTCGGTGGCGACGTCGGCCAGCATCCAGCGCAAACCCTGGCGCTCGATCAGCGGCCGGCCGAAGGTGCTGCGCGCACGCGCGCGCGCGAGCGCCAGCTGCAGCGCCTCTTCGAGCATGCCGCAGCACATCGCGGCGACGTAGATGCGCGCGCCGGTGATGCTGCCGAGCGCGCTCTTGAACGCCGCGCCCGGCGCATAGAACAGGTCCTCGTCGGCGGCGAAATAGTCGGCCAGCCTGAAGCCGGCGGCGCCGATCGCATGCGCTCCGGCCAGCCCGTACGCCGCGCCGCGCTCGAAGCCCTCGCGCCGCGCATCGACGACGAAGGCTGCGATGCCCCTGCCGCCGGCAGCGGGATCCGTCTGCGCATAGACCAGGACCACGTCGACTGCGCTGCCGTTGGTGAGCCAGGCTTTCTCGCCGTTCAGCAGCCAGCCGCCGGCGACGCGCGCGGCGCGCGTGCGGATCGCCGGAAAATCGCTGCCGGCAGAGGGCTCGGTAAGCGACACCGCGCCGATCAGCTCACCGCGCAGCAGGCCGTCCAGATAACGCGCGCGCTGGCTGTCGTTGCCGTCGCGCGCAAGCCGCGAAGCCGCGTTGTGGGTGTTCACCAGGGCGAAGGCGAAGCCGAAGTCGTCGCGCGCGATCTCCTCGACGATGCGGACCTTGGCGCGAAAGCGCAGATCGAGGCCGCCCAACGTGGCCGGAATCTGGATCCGCGTCAGGCCGAGCGCGGCCGCCGCGTGGATCGTCTCCCGCGGATAAACGCGCTCGCGCTCCCAGCGCGCCGCGTGCGGCCCGACCTCGCGGCGCGAGAATGCGCGCGCCGCTTCGAGCAGCCGCGATTCGGCCTCGGACAGCGGTAATTCATCGGCGAGCAGCATGCGGTCCATCTCCCCATGTCTTTGCGCACGCAATATATACCGCGGCGGCGCGGCCCGCACGAGGCGGGCGCGCGAGGCCGCGTGGTATCATTTCCGCCTCCGCCAGAGACAAGAATTCATGAACGTCGTCATCCTCGCCGCCGGCCAGGGCAAACGCATGCACTCGGAACTGCCCAAGGTGCTGCACCGGCTGGCGGGCAGGCCGCTGCTCGCGCACGTGATCGCGACGGCGCGCAGCCTCAACCCAGGAATCATTTGCGTCGTCTACGGCCACGGCGGCGAGCGCGTGCGCGAAGCGCTCGACGAGCCCGACCTCGTCTGGGTAAGACAGGAGCCGCAGCTCGGCACCGGCCATGCGCTGGCGCAGGCGCTGCCGCAGCTGAACACCACGACGCCGACGCTGGTGCTCTACGGCGATGTGCCGCTC
>DATKUQ010000085.1:0-12654 GCA_035530495.1 Burkholderiales bacterium | reverse complement strand
TACGAACCAGAAGAAGATCAGCAGGAACACGCCGATCCCGAACACATCCTTGACGGTGTAATAGGGATGGAACGGAATCCCGTCGACCGGCCACCCCGAGGCGTTTTCATTGTCGTGAATTTCGATGCCGTCGGGATTGTTCGAGCCCACCTGATGCAGCGCAATGATGTGAACGAGCACCAGGGCCAGGAGCAGAAGGGGCAGCAGAAACACGTGAAAAATGAAGAAGCGGTTCAGGGTCGACGCGCCCACTACGAAGGAACCGCGGAGCCATGTCGCAATGGACTTTCCCACGATCGGAAGCGCGGTCGCGAAGTTCATTACAGCCGTGGAGCCCCAGTACGACATCTGTCCCCAAGGCAGCAGATAGCCCAGAACCGCCTCGGCTGCGAGCACGAGGTAGATCCCCACGCCGATCAGCCACAGAAGTTCCCGCGGTTTTTTGTAGGACCCGTACATCATCCCGCGGTACATATGCAGATAAACAAGTACGAAAAAGGCCGAAGCGCCGACAATATGCATGTCGCGCACCAGCCAGCCCCAGTTGGAATCGCGCATGATCCCGCGTAGGACGGACCAGTAGGCCATGTCCGGATTCGGCTGATAGTGAATCGCAAGGAATATCCCGGTCGCGATCTGCAGCACGAGGACAAGCAGCAGCAGCGAACCGAAAAAGTACCAGACGTTGAAGTTCTTCGGCGCGGGATAGCCGGTCATGTGCTTTTCCCACGTCTCGCTGATGGGTAGCCGCTCATCCCACCAGGACATGAATTTACGCAATCGCATGTTCATCCGGACTCCTGCGCCCGCCTGCCATCGGGATGCACGCCGTGCCCTGCTGGCCGCCCGCGCTGCATCTCACTGATTTCCGCCGCCCGCCAAGGCTGACGCCTTGACTCCCGGGATCGGCTCGTCTTTGAGGCCCTGGACATAGGCCTTGAAGGTCTTGGGACCGCTGCCCGGTATCAGGCCCGGGTCCAGCACCGAGACATACGCCGCGACCGCCTTTATTTGCGCCGCGGACAGCGGTGCCGCTATCGCTGCCATGATGCCGTTCGGGCCGTTGTGGCGCGCGCCGGAGGCAAAGCGCTGAAGCTCCTTCTCGATGTAGCTTGCATGCTGCCCTGCCAGTCTCGGAATTGCCATCGGGATATTGCCCATCCCATTGGCGGAATGGCAGGCGGCACACGCGGGCACCTCCTGCTTGGTGATCAGGAACGGCGTAATCCTCGACAGCCCTCGCACATAGAGCTGATAGCCCTTTTCAACCAGCGCTTTCGATGGCTTGGGTTCCTGCCCGGAGTTATCCTTGAGCCTTTGCTCCGAAAAATAGGCCGCAATCTTCTTCAGATTCAGGTTTTCGGGCGCCTTGCCGATCGTGTTGATCATCTGGCTCATGACGGCCGCCTTGCGCGCGCCGCTTCTGAAATCCTCGAGTTCCTTCAGCAGGTAGTTGTAGTTCTGGCCGGCCAGATTCGGGAAAGTCGGGGCCACGCTGTTGCCGTCGATTCCGTGGCAGGCCGAACACACGGTCTTTGCCGCGTCCGGGACGCCGTTGACCTTGGGCGGCAACACGCCGAGATAATCGGGTCCGGCAAATGCCGTCGAAGCCATCAACGCCGCGCAAAGCATGGTGCTTATGGATGCCAGATGCCTGATATGCGTGCCGTGCCCCGAACCGGTCCCCAAGGAGACGTCGTTCGCATCGACTGCAGCCGGAATGCGATCCGTCGCGCCGCGCCCGGCTCCTGCGCGGACAGCATCGGCGGCATCGTGGCGGCACCGCATATTGCGACGAATCGTCACCAAATCGAAGGCTCCCAGGCCTGCTCCGCGCCGCTCGCGTTGCTCTCGCCCACCGTCGCCACCGTGTCGCTCTTCCAGTAGTACGGCGGAATCGGCATATTGAGCGGCGCCGGCGAGCCTTCGATGACCCGCGCCGAGAGGTCGTAAAGCGATCCGTGGCATGCGCAGTGAAAGCCGCCATACCACCAGGGAGTAACCGTATTCGGTTGCGGACGGTAGTCCGGGATGCACTGCAGATGGGTACACAGAGCAACGGCGATGAAATACTCCGGCTTCAGTGCCCGGTAGTTCCCGTTCACGTACTTTGCTGATGGCTGCTGGGGCGCACGGCTGCCGGGATCCTTCAGGCGCTTGAGAAGATCGGGCTTCGACAGGCTGTCGAGCATCGACTTGTCGCGACGCACGATCCAGACCGGCTTCTTCTTCCACTCGACCAGGATCAACTGTCCCGGTTCGAGTTTGCTCACGTCGACGTCAACCGGAGCGCCCATCGCGGCAACTTCCTTGCCGGGATTCATGTTATCGACAAGAATCGACGAGAAGAGGCCGGCAATGCCCGCGCCGATCACGCTTACGGCGGCAACCAAAAACCGGCGGTGCCCTTCGTCGACGCCTGGATGAGTCTCGATGGAGTCCATCTCGCGACGTTCGTTCGGTTTAGGCGCTGTCGTGTCGTTCATGAGTCCAGCTGCATCCTACGAGCCTGCTGAGGCGGAGTGAGTGCCGCCAGCACCACAGGGTGCGGGAAGTTCAGAGCAATTGCCGCGGATGACCTCACGAACTGCCTTTGACAGTCGCCGCTTTTTTCGTGCCGCCGATGTTCGCGTACAGCTCACCGATGCCGCGGTCCACCGAAGCGAAGCCCTTGTCGACCTCGTCGCGCGTATAGGCGGCGCCCGAAATCAGCCTTGCGCGCAGTGCCCGCAGGCCGGCCACCGTCGTCGACGCTCCCGCTTTCGCTTCCCCGCCGACCCAACTCGCCGCACTTTCCAGCCCATGGGTAGCGGCTTTGAGGTCGTCGTTGGTCTTTGGATAGTCCTTGTGCGCCGAGGATTCGGCCACCGCGGCATCGCTGACACGGTGCTGCGGCGCCAGGCTGGTGGACGACGCGGCGGAATTGCTTACCTTGACCGCTGGCGCCGGCGCAGGCTGGGCGCCGGGCGCCTCCGGCGTTTTGGCGTTCGCCACGCCAACGGGAAAAGTCGTTGCGAGCAGCAATGCCAATGCAATGGGTTTGAGTCCAATAGTCATGGCGGATTCCTTCGGATAGAGAGATGGTCGATAGCGCGCGCCGAAATCGGGGCTTCGCCTCGCGCGCGCTTGGCGTGCTCTGGCCAACTCGAGCTTTTCGGGACCGTAGTCGACGGCGTGTCCGAAGACCGCACTCTAGCCGCCCGCCGGCCAAAGGCAAACTGCCGAAGGTCATGATCTGGGACTGCAGGAAGTCACGACTTGGAGTGACCAAAGTCACCGTCGCGACGCGCCGGTATCTGCTTCAGAGGCGAGCAAAACGAAATTCTGAAAGCGCACGCAGTGCCGCCGCAAGTGCAGGAACGCTTCCCGGTTTTGCTTCGGAGCGGTCAGAGCCCCGGACTGCCCTGCATGATGCCGCCATCGGCAAAGACGGTCGTCGCCGTCAGGTAACTGGCGCCATCGCCGGCGAGAAACGCGACGAGACGGCCGATTTCCTCCGCCTTGGCCATGCGACCGAGCGGGATGGCCTTGTTCAGCTTTTTGAGCAACTCCGGGTCTTGCATGGTGGACAGGTTGATCGGCGTGGCCACGGCTCCGGGGCCGACGCCGACCACGAGAATGTTATGCGGCGCGAGTTCGACGCCCGCGGTGCGCGTCAGCATGCGCATTCCGCCTTTCGACAGGCAGTAGGCGGTGTTGCCGGGCATCGGCCAGTCTTCATGCACCGAACTGATGTTGATGATGCGCCCGCCACCGCCTTGCTTGATCATTTGAATGGCGGCGAGCTGGGTGCCGAAGAATGCGCTCTTGAGGTTGATCGCGAGCACCTTTTCATACTGCGCCTCGGTCGTATCGAGAATCGAAGTGCGCGTCTCGACGCCGGCGTTGTTGACCATGATGTCGACGCGCCCGAATTCCCTGACCGCCGCGGCAAACAGCGTCTGCAACTCGGCGATCCGGCTGACGTCGGCCTTCACGCCGATGACGGCATCCCCGAGGGAATGAACCTGCTTTTCCAGTTCTTCCGTCGCATCCGGATGCGCGACGTAGTCGATCACGATGTTCGCGCCTTGCCGGGCGAGCTCCAGGACGATTGCCATACCGATGCCGCTGTTGCCGCCGGTGACGACGGCGACCTTTCCTTTAAGAGTCATGTTTCCTCCTCGGCTGGAGAGCCTGATGAGTGGCGGTGGAATTCATATTGCCTGAGGCGGTTTCGCTGCATGCGAGGACCCCACCAGGGAAACGTCGACGACCGCGCCGGATCGCGACCGGTTCGCGCGCGAATATCCCGCGCAACCGGGGTGGTGTCGGCACGGCTCAGAGTCCGAGATACGCCTGGCGGATATCGGGCCGCGACTCGAGTTCAGCGGGAACGCCCTCGGTAAACACGCGTCCCTCGGCGATCACATAGGCGTAGTCGCTGAGCGCGAAGGCAAGATGTACGTTCTGCTCGACCAGCAGGATGGTCAGTCCGTCGTCCTTCAACTTCTTGAGGGTGGAAAAAATCTGCTGCACCACCAGCGGTGCAAGACCGAGCGAGAGCTCGTCGATGGCCAGCACGTCCGGGTCGGACATCAGGCCGCGTGCGATCGCGAGCATCTGCTGCTCGCCGCCCGAGAATGTGCCTGCGCGCTGGTCGCGACGCTCCTTGAGCCGCGGAAAGAGCGCGTACACGCGCTCCAGGCGGCTGGCGTAGCTGCGCGCCCCGCGCTTGGCGAAGGCGCCCATCTCGAGGTTCTCCTCGACCGACATATCGCTGAACAGCTGCCGCCCCTCGGGCACCAGTGCGAAGCCGCGCAGCGCCATCAGGTGCGGCGGCAGCCGGGTAACGTCCTCGCCTTTGAACATCACTTTGCCGGCCCGGGGGCGAATGCTGCCGACGATCGCGCGCAGCGACGTCGTCTTGCCGACGCCGTTCGCGCCGACGATGGTGGTCAGGTCCCCGCCCGCGGCGCGCAGCGAGATCCCCCACAGCACCTGAACCTCGTCGTAGCCGGCCTCGAGCGCCTCGACCTGCAGGATCGTTTCGCTCATCGGTTGCCCTTGCGCAGTTCATCGGCGAGCCCGGGGTCGCCGAGATAGGCCTCGATCACCGCCGGGTCTGCCGCCACCTCTGCCGGCAGACCTTCGCAAAGCTTGGCGCCGGAATTGAGCACTACGATCCGGTCCGACAGGCTCATGATCGCCTGCATCAGGTGCTCGATCATCAGGATCGCGATGCCCCTCGCGCGGATCGAGCGGATGATCGCGATCATGTGCTCGACCTCGGTCGGGTTGAGGCCGGCCAGCACTTCGTCGAGCAGCAGCAGCGTGGGTCGGGCCGCGAGCGCGCGCGCGAGCTCCAAACGCTTCTTACCGACGATCGTCAGCTGCGAGGCGGGCGTGTCGATACGGTCCTCGAGGCCGACCAGGACCAATGCCTCGCGCGCGGCCTCGTGCCCGCGCGCGAGGTGCGGGTTTTCGCGGCCGAAGCAGGCGCCGACGGTGCAGTTCTCGAGCACGGTCATGGTCATGAACGGCTGCACGATCTGGTTGGTGCGCGCAAGTCCGTGGCGCGCGACCCGGTAAGGCGGCGCAGCGGTGATGTCGGCGCCGCGGAACATGACCCTGCCTTCGTCCGGCGCGACCACGCCGTTGATCAGGTTGAACACGGTGGACTTGCCGGCGCCGTTCGGTCCGATCATGCCCAGAATCGTGCCTTCCGCGACCGTGAAACTGAGCGACTGCACCGCCTGCAAGCCGCCAAAGCGCTTGCTCACGCCTTCGACCTCGAGCAACGCGCTCATTCGAGGAACCGCCTCAGTCGCGGCCAGCGCCGGTAAAGCCAACCCATCAGACCGCCGGGGGCGAACAGCACGATCCCGAGCAGCAACGCACCGGCGATGACCAGCTGGAAGTTCGAGAACGTCGGGGAGGTGAGCAGCCAACCGCGCAATTGCTCATACAGAAACGCGCCGATCGCCGGCCCGATCACGGTGCCCTGACCGCCCAGCATCGCGATCACGATCACCTCGGTCGAGAGCTGCAGGTCGAACGCGTCCGGCGGCTGGATGAACGCGCTCTTGAAGAAGTAAAGGCCGCCGGCAATCGCCGGCAGCAGGGCCGACAGGCTGTATACGATCGCCTTGTAACGCGGCGCCGGCACGCCGAGCACCGCGGCCGCATCCTCGTTCTGCCCGATCGCGAGCAGGCCGAGGCCGAACTTCGAGCGCTTGACCGCGTAGCTGAGATACAGCGACAGCCCCATCACGCCGACCAGCAGGTAATAGATCAGCCATAGCGCCTTGCCGGCCCCGCCGAGCGGCTGGAACAGCGCGGGCGACAGGTAAATGCCGCTAGCCCCGCCCCAGGGTCCGAAGTTGGAAACGAAGGCCATGATCGCCTCGTTGATGCCGATGGTGGCAAGCGCGAAGTAGGCGCCGCGCAGTCGCAGGATGCCCAGCCCGAACAGCAGCGCGAGCGCGCTCACCGCGACGCCGCCGGCCAGCGTCGCGCCGACCAGGGACCAGCCGTGCGCGCTCATCAGCCAGACGCAAAAGTAGCCGCCCAGTCCGAAAAACACGATACTGCCGAAATTTACGTAACCGGCGTAGCCCAGCATCATGTTCAGGTTGCTCGCGAGCGTGATGTAGACCGCGGCGAGCACGAGGCTTTCGCGCAGCCCGACGTTGTTGCCGTATGTCGGCGCCAGCACGAACGCAAGGATGATCGCGCCGATGACCCAGAAGAACGGCCGGCGCAGCATCGTCATGCCAAAACCCCGTTCATTGGGCGCGCGTCCCGCGTATGCCGAACACGCCGAGCACGCCCCCCGGAAAGGCGATCAGTACCACGACGAACAGCACGAATTCGATCACCGGGGTCCAGCTCACCGGCATGAACGGCGTGGCGAGGCCCTCCAGCAGGCCGAGCGCGACGCCGGCGATCAGCGCGCCAATGGGATTGCCGAGGCCCCCGAGCACCGTCACCACAAAGCTCTTCAGCAGGTAGGGGTCGCCCGACAGCACGGTAAACGGAAACATGGTCGCGATCAGCACCCCCGAGACGCCGGCGAGCGCGACGCCGATCCCGAAGGTAAGCGCCAGCACGCGCCGGGTCGGGATGCCGACCAGCTCGGAGGCCTCGCGACTGCCGGCCACCGCGCGCACCGCCTTGCCGGTGCGCGTGCGGTAGAGAAAGATATAAAGCAGGGCGGCAACCACCACCGTGAGCGCGGCCGCCATCAGGTGGGTGCCGGGAAAGGTGTAGCGCCCGAGGGACAGGCCCGGCAGCGAGATCGGGACGTTGTACAGATCCGTGCCCCACACAGCGGTGCCCAGGCCGATCAGCACCAGGTTGACGGCGAAGGTGGACAGCAGGCTCATCAGCGGCGGCTGCCCGACCAGGCGATGCACCGCGATCCAGTACATGGCGACGCCGACGAAAAAGCCGCCGATGAGGACCAGCGGCAGCGTCGCGTACACCGGTATGCCGGCCGCCCCCGCGAGCAGGAACGCGCCGAACATGCCGGCGACGATCATCGTGCCGTGGGTCAGGTTGATCACGTCCATCACGCCCCAGATGAGCGTGATGCCCATCGCCGCGAGCCCATACACCGAGCCGATCAGGATGCCGTCCAACAGCGATGCGAGAACTCCGATCATGTGGCGCGCTCAAAAATTTGGGGGCCGGCCCCCTCGCGGAACCCGGTCCCCATCAGCTGGCTTCCCCGAGACTAGTGAATCGGATAGACAACCTTCGCGGTAGCGGCGGCGGTGGGCCAGACCATTTCCTTCACCAGCTTGCCGTCCTTCATCTGCCACTGTGCGAGCACCATATCGTGGGCGGCCTGCAATCCGTGGTGGCCCGGGTCGGTGTCGAACTTGTCGTGGCCCCAGAACGTGGTCACGTCCATCGCGTTGAGTTTCGCCGCGACTTTGTCGCGCTCGATCGAGCCCGCCTCCTCGATCGCATGCTGCAGCAGCAGACCCTGGGCGTAGCCCCCGGCTGCGTGATAGTCCGGATCGACACCATACTTGGCATGGTAGCGCTTGGTGAACTGCGCCACCGTGGGCCCGAACTCGGGTTTGTACTTGACCTGCGGTTCCCACTGCGACGGCACCGAAACGCCGTTCGCTCCGGCTCCAAGGGTCGCGAACTGAGCGCTGTCGGGCGCGACCAGGATCGACACCCACTTGAGGTTGGCTTTCTGGTCGTGCAACTGGCGCGCAAGCGTCGCACCGTCCGCATAGTGTCCGCCACCCATGAACGCGTCGGCTCCGGACGAGATGATCTTGTTGATGATCGCGGTGAAATCGGTCGTCGCCGGCGGATAGGATTCGTCCATCGCGACCGTCAAGCCGGCCGCCTCGGCCTCCTTCTTGGCCGCCTGCACCACCGCCTTCGAAAACGGGTCATCCGAGTAGACGAACGCTATCTTGGCGTGCGGGTCATGTTCCTTCAACACGGCGATCGATCCGCTCAGGTAATGCGCGGCCGAGGTGAGGATCTGGTACAGGTACTTGTTGCCGAGCTCGAAGATCTTGCTCTCGGCACCGCCTGAATCCATCATGATCGTGCCGTACTGCTCGGTGATCACCGCGGCCGTTGCGGTCAGGCCGGACGAGTAAGGGCCGAACAGGAACTGCGCCTTGTCCTGCAGGATGAGCCGCGTGTAGAGCTGCTGCACGCGCCCGCCCTGCGACTGATCGTCGTAGCTGACGAACTTCACCTTGTAGTGCTTGTGGCCGACCTTGATCCCGCCCGCCGCGTTGACCTCGTCGCGCCACAATTCCGCACCGTGCATGACGTATGTCGAGTCGACGTTCAGCGCGCCGGTTCGCGAAGCCGTCATGCCTATGGTGATCGTGTTCGCCGCGAATGCGGCAGGGACGATCAGGGCCCCGACTGCTGCCAACAAGAGTTTATTCATGCGCTTGATCATGCTCTCCTCCTTATTACACGATATAAACTGACCACGGTTCAGCCTAACCTAAACACCGCCACGCGTAAGGTGCCGAAGGTCACTAATATAAATATTGGCGCTGTGGGGCATCACGGCCTGAACAAACTTCCAGTCAACGCTCAAAAGTGACCAAAGTCACTTTCGCGATGCGCGCGTTCAATCGCCGCGTTGCTGGCGTACCGACATCACCGCCAGCTCGGTGCGCGTATTGGCGTGAAGCTTTTCCATGATGCGGCTCACATAGTTCTTTACCGTGCCCTCGGCCAGGCACATGGCGCTCGCAATCTGCTTATTGCTCCTGCCGTCGGCGATGAGGCCCAGGATCTTTTCCTCCTTGTCGCTGAGCGCCCCGGCCAAGGACGCCCCGCCATCGCCTTGGTGGGCCGCCTCGCGCTTGCCCGGCGCTGCAGGCGTGTTCGCGGCGCCGGCTGCGGAAGCGGCGTCCAGACTGAAAGCGAGGCGCCGAAACTGATCCATCATCTTGCGCGCGATCTGCGGCGTCAGGCAGGACTCGCCGCGATGCACGGCGCGCACGGTTTCGAGCAGTTCTTTTTCGCTCGCATCTTTCAGCAGGTAGGCGTGTGCGCCCGCCCGGACCGCCTCGAACACCGTCTCTTCGGTGTTCACCGTAGTCAACACCAGCACCTGCGTGTCGGGCAGCGACAGCGTGATCTCGCGCGTGGCGGCCACGCCGCCCTTGCGCGGCATGTGCAGATCCATCAATACCACGTCCGGCCGCAGGCGCTCCGCCAGCTCGATCGCCTCCACGCCGTCGGCAGCCTGTCCGACCACCTCGATGTCGGGCTCCGAGGACAGTATCAGCGTCATCCCGCGGCGGATCAGCGCCTGGTCATCGGCGACGAGCACCCGGATGCGGCGGGTGCCGGCAGCAGATGCGCCCGTCAACTGGCGCTCCCGCCGCCGGCATCCGTGCTGCCCGCGCTTCGCTTCGCATCGAGCTGCTCGCGGATGCGCCCGACCACCGGTGACGGCAGCCGCGCCGTCAGGTATCCCAGCATGGCGGAGACGGCGCGCGCTGCCTGGGCCGAAGATATTCCGGCCTCTCGCGCGACCAGTTCAATCAGTTCATCCACTTCGAAAAACCCCTGCGTCAAGAACGTGCGAGGCAATGACCAGAAGCTGCCGTCACGAGGGGAAGCTACCGGATGTCCTGCCCGATTGCGAGGGCCGCAGGTCATCAGTTTGATGTTACTTTCGTCACCTGCGACAATGGATACACTTTGGCGATCTCGTCGATACATCCGCTGGCACGCTATCTCGATCCCCGCCGCAGCCTGGCTTCCGCCGTTGGCTGGCTGGTGTTCGCATTATCCATCGGTCTCGTGCTGGCTGCCAGCACCTGGGTGGACCACATCGTGCGCACCGACCTGCTCGATCTGCGCAGCCGGCACCTGGAGCAGGCGGCCGGCGGCATCGTCGACGAGCTGAATCTGAATTTTGCGCTCAAGCTGCAGTCGGCGCGCGCATTGGCTGCAATACTGGCCACCGAACTGCACGACGAAAACCAGGCGACCGTTCACAGGCTGCTCGCCAATCTGCAGCGTTCGTCCCCCGAGTTCGAACGCATCGTCGTGGCTGACGCGCGGGGTCGGGTTTTCGCAAGCACCGATGACGCGATCGTGAACGCGAGTGTCGCCCAGCGCGCCTGGTTCGCGCTGGGCCTCAAGGGCGCGAAAATCGGCCAAGTACGCGTGGTCCCGGCTGCGGACCCCTCATTAGGCGCCAACGGCGTTGCGACGCGGCCCTTCGTCGAACTGGCCGCCTTGGTGACGGACGTCAACGGAGAGGCAACCGGTGTACTCGGGATACGGGTGAGCAAGGCCTGGCTGCTGGATTCCGCCCGCGATCTTGGGCGCAAACTGCAGGAGGAGAGCGGCAGCGATGCGCTGCTGCTGGACGGACACGGCGGCGTGCTGCTCGCCGCCGCAAGCGTGCAGGGCAAGCGCTTGTTGAGCACCATCGAATCCAAAAGCGCCGCCGCATCGCCGCGCGCAATCGGCGTACCAGGCGCCGCTATCGATTGGCCCGCGCATGTCGAACGCCTGGGCGACGGCAGGCGCTATCTGCTCGCGCGCGCTATGCCAAGGACGGCGGACGCCTTGCACGCTCTCGGCTGGTCCGTGTTAGTGCTCGAGCCCTACCAGGACGCGATTGCGCCCGCGAGAGTTCTGCAGGCGCAGATCACCGCGGTGTTGCTGGGCCTGGGGCTGCTCGCCGCGCTGCTGGGTGTGCTGCTGGCGCGCCGCTTGACCCGCGGCCTGGATACCATCGCGCGCTCGGCCGACGCCGTCATGACCGGCGCCGCGGACAGGATCGCCGTGCCATCCGGACGGAACGAAGCGGCACGGCTGGGCCTCGCGCTGGACGCGCTGCTCACCTCGCTGCAGCGCGAACAAAGCGAATTGCAGGCCTTGAACGCCGAGCTCGATCAGAGGGTGGCGGCGCGCACGCGCCAGATCGAGCGCCTGGCGGAACAAGCGCGGTTTGCCGCCGTCGCGCGCGAGCGCCTGAAGCTCGCGCGCGACCTGCACGACACGCTGGCGCATTCGATGATGGCGGTGCTCACCGAGATCCGCATTTTGCGAAAGCTTTCGGCCACCGATCCCGCTGCGGCAACGGAGGAATTGGCGCGCGCAGAGGAAACGGCGCAGCAAGGCCTGAAGGAAGCCCGCGCGGCGATTGCGCAGCTGCGCTTCAACTCGGTGCGCGATGCGGGTCTGGCGACGGCGCTGGGCGATTTCGTCAAAATGTTCGTCGAGCGTACCGGCATCGCAGTGCAATACACGAGCGACGCGCAGGCAGGCGCGATCGCCGACGAACGCGCCGAGACCCTGTTCCGGATTGCCGAAGAGGCGATGCGCAACATCCAGCGGCATGCCGGGGCGAAGCGCGTGACGATGTCCCTGCGCGCGCCGGACCAGGGCCGCGGGCTGACGCTTACCATCGCCGACGACGGCATCGGCTTCGACGCGCAGGCTGCCCGCCCGGGACATTACGGCCTCGCGGGTCTGCGCGAGCAGGCACAGCTGATCGGTGCGACGCTGACGATCGACAGCGCCCCGCAACGCGGCACTACCATCAGCGTTGCGCTGGCGCCGGAAGCGGATGCCTGAGGGCTACCGTTCGATTCTGCGGACCGCTGCGACACTGACCGCGAACACGTCTGGCAGCGCCACCGTCATGAGCCTACAATCAACACCAGCCTATTGTCGCTTATGCTGATCCAGACTCGCCATCGTCCACATACCCTTCGTCCACGCGCACGCCAATGATTTCCTACTTCCCCATCACCCTTTCATTGTTCCTGATTCTGGTCGGAATGCTGGTGCTGCTGCTTATCATGGTCCTGCTGGACATTCTGAACTACGCCTACGTCAAGATGGGGATCGCCCCCAAATACGTGTTTGCGGTGCTGTTCCTTTCGCTCGCGGGCAGTTATATCAATATTCCAATCATGCGCTTCCCTCAGGTGCGGGTCGTCAGTGAGCAGGAAATCATTTATTTCGGGATTCGCTATGTCCTGCCGGTGGTGCGCGACTGGCCGGGAACGGTTCTGGCGGTCAACCTGGGCGGCGCCATCGTTCCCGTACTGACCTCCCTTTATTTGCTGGTCAAGAACCGGTTGTGGGGGCGAGGAATCCTCGGGACTGCAATCGTCGCCACCGTCTGCCACGAGCTTGCGCATG
>DATKUQ010000084.1:0-9331 GCA_035530495.1 Burkholderiales bacterium | reverse complement strand
AAACCTTATGAAAATCGCGGTATTGGGCGCCGGCGTGGTCGGCGTAACCAGCGCCTGGTATCTGGCACGCGCCGGGCATGAGGTCACGCTCGTCGAGCGCCAGGCGGCGGCGGGGATGGAGACCAGTTTCGCCAACGGCGGGCAGGTTTCAATCAGCCACGCCGAGCCCTGGGCCAATCCGGCGACGCCGAAGCAAGTGCTCAAATGGCTGGGGCGCGAGGACTCGCCGATGCTGTTCCGGCTGCGCGCCGATCCGTACCAGTGGGCCTGGGGCCTGTCTTTTTTGCGCGAGTGCCTGCCCGCGCGCACCCGCGCCAACGCGGCGCAGATCGCAGCCATCAACCGCTACAGCCGGGCGCAGCTGCTCGCGCTGCGCGCGGAAACCGGCATCGAATACGAACAGCAGACACGCGGCATCCTGCGTTTTTATCAGGACGACAGGGCGCTGGACGAAGCGGTCGAGGCCGCCGACTTCGAGCGTCTGCACGGCTTCGATCTGCGCGTGCTGAGCGCGCAAGAGTGCGTTGCGCTGGAACCCGCGCTGTCGGCCTGCCCCGAGCCCGTGGTCGGCGGTGTGTGGGCCGCGGCCGACGAGTCGGGCGATGCGCACCGGTTCACGCAGGAGCTCGCGCGGCTGTGCGCCGGCCGCGGCGTGGAGTTTCGCTACGGCCGCCGCATCCGGGCCCTAGAGACCGGGGGTGGGCGTGTGCTGTGCGTGCGCCTGGACCGGGACGAGGTACTCGCGGCAGATGCCTATGTCGTCGCGCTCGGCAGCTACAGCCCCCTGTTGCTGCGGCCCTTGGGCATTTCGATTCCGGTCTATCCGCTGAAAGGCTATTCGATCACGCTGCCGCTGCTCCCGGGCGACGTGGCGCCGCTAGTCAGCTTGACCGACAGCGCTCACAAGCTGGTGCTGTCGCGTCTGGGCGATCGCCTGCGCGTGGCGGGTACGGCCGAACTCGCCGGCTACGACACGGCGATCAACGAGGTCCGCTGCCGGGCCATTGTCAGGCGCACCTTCGAGCTGTTTCCGCAGGCGGGGCGGCCCCAGGAGGCGCAGTTCTGGGCCGGGTTGCGGCCAGCCACGCCAGGGGGCGTGCCCTGCATCGGCCGCACGCGCTATCCCAATTTGTACCTCAATACCGGCCACGGCACGCTCGGATGGACCATGTCCTGCGGATCGGGCGCTGCGATCGCCGACATCGTCAGCGGCAAAAAACTGGAAACCGATTTCCGCTTTCTCGGCGTTTAGCCGGATCAAGCTCCGGAGGCGAGCATCTCTGCGACCACGCCGTCGATCAGGCGGCGCGCGATCGAAATTCTGTTCGGCAGTTTCGGCAGCGCGTCCAGCGCGAACCATTGCGCGTCCTCGATTTCGTCCGGATCGGGCGTGATATCGCCGCCGGCGTAGTCGGCGACGAAGGCGATCATGAGCGAATGCGGAAACGGCCAAGGCTGGCTGGCGAAATAGCGCGGATCGGCGATGCGCACGCCGGTTTCCTCCAGCACTTCGCGCGCGAGGCACTGCTCCAGCGATTCTCCCGGTTCGACGAAACCGGCGAGCGCGCTGTACATGCCGGGCGGAAAATGCGGCGAGCGCGCGAGCAGGATTTCGCGCCCGCGCCGGATCAGGCACATGACCGCCGGCGCGATGCGGGGATAGACAACGAGGCCGCAGGCGGGGCACTCGCGTGCGCGCTCATTGCCGCGCGCGCGGGTGGGCGTGGCGCAGCGGCCGCAGAACTGATGGGTGCGCTCCCAGTCTATGAATTGCAGCGCGCGCCCGGCGAGCGCGAACATATCGTCGTCCAGCCTGCCGTACAGCGCGCGCAGCCCCTGCCACAGCATGCCCTGCGGCGCCTGCGTATCGGCGCCATACTCGAAGGCGTAACAGGGCCGTTCGCCGAGCGTGCCGAGATACTGGCGGCGCAGCGGCGCAGCGGCCAAGGCGGCGAGCGCCTCATGCCCGGGCAGCTGCGTACCCGGCGGGTCACCCGCGACCAGCAGCAAAGTCTGCCGGAACACGAAGCACAGGCTCCCGGCATCGGGCTCGTCCGCAGCGTGGATGCCGCCGACATAGGACGCGGGCGCCGTGAACGGCATCATCACGGCGCGACCAAGCGATACGGCGGCACTGCTCTCGCCCTTTGATGAATTAGAAGCTGCCACGATCGGCGCACATTTCGATAACTGGTTAGCATGGGTTTGCGGGGGGATTAACAAGGGAGGATGCATCCCCCCTCGTTCGTGCGACCAGGCTTTTCCTTCGCCGAAGACGCGCTGTTTGCTCCCGGCTTGTCCTGATTACCCTTTTCTGAAGCGCCGGATCAAGCTGGAAGTATCCCAGCGGCCGCCGCCCATTTTTTGTATTTCGCCGTAATAGCCGTTGACGATTTCAGTGACCGGCAGCGGCGCCCCGTTCTTCTTCGACTCTTCCAGCGCGATGCGCAGGTCTTTGCGCATCCAGTCCACGGCGAAGCCGAAATCGAACTTGTCGTCGACCATGGTCTTGCCGCGGTTATCCATCTGCCAGGACTGGGCCGCGCCCTTGCCGATCACATCCAGCACCTGCTTCACGTCGAGTCCGGCCTTGAGACCGAAATTGATGCCTTCGGACAGACCCTGGACCAGGCCCGCGATGCAGATCTGGTTGACCATTTTGGTGAGCTGTCCCGCGCCCGAGGGCCCGAGCAGCGTCACCGCCTTGGCGAAATGGGCGATCACCGGTTTGGCCTTCTCGAACGGCGCCGCTTCGCCGCCGCACATCACGGTTAGCGTGCCGTTCTCGGCGCCCGCCTGGCCGCCGGAAACCGGCGCGTCGATGAAATGAATGCTTTTCTTCGCCGCCGTGGCGAACAGTTCGCGCGCGATGTTGGCCGAGGCGGTGGTGTGGTCGACGTAGATGCTGCCGGCGCTCATACCGGCGAAGGCGCCGTTGTCTCCCAGGGTCACCGCGCGCAGATCGGGATCGTCGCCGACGCAGGAAAATACGATGGCCGCCCCCTGGGCTGCGGCTTTGGGCGTGTCGGCCGCCTTGCCGCCGTGCTTGGCCACCCAGGCGTCGGCCTTGGCGCGCGTGCGGTTGTATACGGTGACCTCGTGGCCGTTCTTGGCCAGATAAGCGGCCATCGGAAAGCCCATGACGCCCAGGCCGAGGAATGCGACTTTAGCCATTGCATGTCTCCTGTAAGTTCAGCGTCGAGGCCATGTCAATACCGACGGTCATTCCGAGGCCGAAGGCCGAGGAATCTGCTTCCTGTTCGATTCAACAGCAGATTCCTCGCTGCGCTCGGAATGACAACTCCTCTTGACGCTGTGATTCTGAAATGTGTGAAACGTGCTCTAAGTTCGTCATTATAGATGCTGGGGACGCGCGCATCACTTTTCCGGAACGAGCTTGCCCGCAGTGGACAGCAGAAAGGCTCTAAACGCCTGTGCCGCCGGAGACAAGCGCTTTGCCGTCAAATGCACCACGTACCAGTCGCGCACGATAGGCAGGCCCTGCACGTTGAGGACGACCAGGCGGCGCGTGGTCAGCTCCAGTTCTATGGTGTGCAGCGACAGCAGGCTGATGCCCATGCCCGCCTGCACCGCCTGCTTGATGGTTTCGTTGCTTGCCATCTCCATGCTGACATTGAGCGGCAGGCGGTGCTTGGCAAACAGGCGCTCGAGCAGCCCGCGCGTGCCCGAGCCGGGCTCGCGTATCAGGAACGTTTCCTCGGCCAGGCGCGCAAGCGGAATGCGGCGCTTCTTCGCGAGAGGGTGGCCGGGCGCGGCGATGATCACATGCGGATGGCGCGCGAACGGCTCGGCGATGGCGTCCATGCCTTCGGGCGTGCGACCCATGATGGCGAGGTCGACTTCGTTGTCGGCGAGCTGCTTCAGCACCACCTCGCGGTTGTTCGCCGAAAGCTTCACCGTGACGCCGGGGTACTGTTTGAGAAAGCGCGCCAGCAACGTCGGCACCAGGTACTTCGCCGTGCTTACCATGGTGATCACCAGGCGGCCCTGCGACAGGCCTTTGCGCGCGGCGAGCGCCTCGTCGGCGTCACGCAACTGCTGCGCGATGACGCGGCTGTGCTGGTGCAATTCGGCCCCGGCTTCGGTCAGAAAGACCTTCTTGCCGATGCGCTCGAACAGGGGCATCCCCGCCTGCTCCTCGAGCAGTTTCACCTGCATCGATACCGCCGGCTGGGTGAGGTGCAGTTCCGCCGCCGCGCGCGAGAACGACAGCTGGCGCGCGACCGACTCGAACACCTGCAACTGGCGCAGCGTGGCGTGCCTGAGGCTCATGATTCCGGGTCCGTTTTTATCATCAGTAATAGCTTATCATATGGATAAACATGCGTGAATATCATTTATGTTTCACTCCGCCTAGAGTGTGCGGCAAGTCAAGCGGCAACTGTAATTCCTGACTAGCTTAATTCTGTTAGGTACGGCTGAGCCAGGCGCGGGGGAGCGACCCTCCTCCGGACTCATTCAAACACTAAGCGGAGGCAATCATGGGCAACATGGCAGAGCGCTACAAGTCAGGGGTGATCCCGTACGCGAAGATGGGTTACTGGGACGCCGACTACCAGCCGAAGGAAACGGATGTGATCGCGCTGTTTCGCGTTACGCCACAGGAAGGGGTGGATGCGATCGAGGCGGCAGCGGCGATTGCCGGGGAGTCGTCCACGGCCACGTGGACCGTCGTCTGGACCGACCGGCTGACGGCGTGCGATCTGTACCGCGCCAAGGCCTACCGGGTCGACCCGGTGCCCAACACCGGGCCGGGCACGAAGACCGAGCAGCAGTATTTCGCCTACATCGCCTACGACCTCGACCTGTTCGAAGGGGGCTCGATCGCGAATCTCACCGCGTCGATCATCGGCAACGTATTCGGCTTCAAGGCGGTCAAGGCATTGCGCCTGGAGGACATGCGCATCCCGGTCGCCTATCTCAAGACCTTCCAGGGCCCGGCCACCGGCATCGTGGTCGAGCGCGAGCGCCTGGACAAGTTCGGCCGTCCGCTGCTCGGTGCCACGACCAAGCCCAAGCTCGGCCTCTCGGGCCGAAACTACGGCCGTGTCGTCTATGAGGCGTTGAAGGGCGGCCTGGATTTCGTCAAGGACGACGAGAACATCAATTCGCAGCCGTTCATGCACTGGCGCGACCGGTTTCTGTACTGCATGGAGGCGGTGAACAAGGCTTCCGCGGCGACCGGCGAGGTCAAGGGGCATTACCTCAACATCACCGCCGGCACGATGGAGGACATGTACGAGCGCGCCGAATTCGCCAAGTCGCTGGGATCGGTCGTCGTAATGATCGACCTGGTCATCGGCTACACGGCGATCCAATCCATGGCCAAGTGGGCGCGCAAGAACGACATGATCCTGCATCTGCATCGCGCCGGCAATTCGACCTATTCGCGGCAGAAGAACCACGGCATGAATTTCCGCGTCATTTGCAAGTGGATGCGCATGGCGGGCGTGGATCATATCCACGCCGGCACGGTGGTGGGCAAGCTGGAGGGCGATCCCCTGATGATCAAGGGCTTCTACGACACGCTGCGCGAGACCTATACCCCGCAGAGCCTGGAGAACGGCCTGTTCTTCGACCAGGACTGGGCCTCGCTCAACAAGGTCATGCCGGTCGCATCCGGCGGGATTCACGCAGGGCAGATGCACCAGCTGATCCACTATCTGGGCGAGGACGTGGTGCTGCAGTTCGGCGGCGGCACCATCGGCCATCCGATGGGGATCCAGGCCGGCGCCACCGCCAACCGCGTGGCGCTCGAGGCGATCATCCAGGCGCGCAATGAGGGCGTCGATATCTGGAACGAGGGACCGCAGGTTCTGGAGAAAGCGGCGAAGTGGTGCACGCCGCTCAAGGCGGCGCTCGATACCTGGAAGGACATCAGTTTCAATTACGCCTCTACGGACACGGCGGACTTCGTTCCCACCGCGACCGCGAGCGTTTGACAAGACCCGTTGCAAAACGAGTTTTGCAACGGCCCGACATAGGGGAGTATGAGGGGAGACATCCCCTCATAAGGCACAGGCTAATACAGGAGAGATCGACATGATGAGCAACCACGGAAAGCGTATCACCCAGGGCCAGTTTTCCTTCCTGCCCGACCTGACCGACGCGCAGATCAGCGCGCAGATCGAGTTTGCGCTCTCGCGCGGCTATGCGGTCAACGTCGAATACACCGACGATCCGCATCCGCGCAACACCTACTGGGAGATGTTCGGCATGCCCATGTTCGACCTGAAGGACCCTGCCGGCATCCTGATGGAGATTAACAACTGCCGCAAGACCTTCCCCAACCACTATGTGCGCGTGACCGCGTTCGACAGCACGCGCGGCTGGGAAACGCCGCGCATGTCGTTCATCGTCAACCGCCCTGCAAACGAGCCCGGTTTCGGCTTGGTGCGAGCGGAGGGCCCGGGCCGCAGCGTGACGTACACCGTTGCGAGCTATGCGGCGCAGCGACCGGAAGGCGAGCGCTACTAGGCCGGTGCATTGCGATGGGGACCCTATCGCCAGGCGCCGCGGCGCCCCAGGACAGCGAGCTCGATCTCGGGGCGCTGCTGCGCGAGTCCCATGCGCTGGAGGTGATCGAAGCGCTGGACCGCGAGCTGGTTGGCCTCGCGCCGGTCAAGACGCGCATCCAGGAAATCGCCGCGCTGCTGGTGGTCGACCGCGCGCGTGCGCAACTCGGTATTGCCGGCGATCAACCGCCCTCGCTGCATATGTGCTTTACCGGCAACCCCGGCACCGGCAAGACCACGGTGGCCTTGCGCATGGCCGAGATCCTGCATCGCCTGGGTTATGTGCGCAAAGGGCACCTGGTGTCGGTCACGCGCGACGACCTGGTTGGCCAGTACATCGGCCATACGGCGCCGAAGACGCGCGAAGTGATCAAGAAAGCCATGGGCGGCGTGCTGTTCATCGACGAAGCCTACTATTTGTACAAGCCGGAGAATGAGCGCGACTACGGCCAGGAATCGATAGAGATCCTGCTCCAGGTAATGGAAAACAACCGCGACGACCTGGTCGTGATCCTGGCCGGCTACAAAGACCGGATGGACACGTTCTTCCGCAGCAATCCGGGGATGTCGTCGCGCATCGCGCACCACATCGACTTCCCCGACTACACACCGGAGGAACTCTTCGCCATCGCCGGGATCATGCTCGAGCGCATGCACTACAAGCTGAGCGACGCGGCCGCCGCTGCGCTGCGCGAGTACATTGGGCTGCGACGCGCTCGGGCGCATTTCGCCAACGCGCGCTCCATCCGCAATGCGCTCGACCGGGCGCGCCTGCGCCAGGCGAAGCGCCTGTTCGCCGGACAGGCGGCCGGCGTTTCGCGCGATGCGCTGATGACCATCGAAGCCGACGACATCCGCGCCAGCAGACTCTTCCGCAGCGACGCAAGCGAAGGCACCACATGACGATCAAGGCACTGATTTTCGATGTCGACGGCACCATCGCCGATACCGAGGAGGCGCACCGCCAGGCGTTCAACGCCGCGTTCCTGGAGCACGGCCTGTCCTGGGACTGGAGCCGCGGCGAGTACGCCGAACTATTGCGCACCTCCGGCGGCAAGGAGCGCATCGAGGTCTATATCGCCTCGCTGCGGCTGGAACCGCGCGAGGCGGCGCGCCTCATGCGCATGGTGCAGCTGATCCACGCGAGCAAGACGCGTATCTACGGCGAGCTGATCGCAAACGGGGGCGCGCCGCTGCGGCCCGGCGTCGCGCGGCTGATCGGCGAGGCGCGCGCTGCTGGGGTGCGCCTGGCCATCGCCTCGACCACGACCTCGGCCAATATTTCGGCGCTGATCGGCGCCCAATTCGGCGCCGAAGCGTGGAACTGGTTCGAGGCGCTGGCCTGCGGCGACGTGGTGCCGAGCAAGAAACCGGCGCCGGACATTTATACCCGGGCGCTTGGTATGCTGCGCTTGCAGGCACGCGATTGCGTCGCTTTCGAGGACTCGGTGAACGGCCTGCGCTCGGCCAAGGCCGCGGGCATATATACGGTGGTCACGCCCACCGCCTGGAGCGAGGGGCAGGACTTCAGCGGAGCCGATCTGCTGCTGAACAGCCTGGGCGACCCGGAGGCGCCGCTCGATGCGGGCGAGGCCAGGCTCGCCGGCGGTCCGTATCTCGCGCTCGCGCGGCTGCAACAGCTGCATGCCGACGCGCTGCGGCCGGCTGCGGCGTGACGATGAAAGGAAGCGCCTGACGGAACCGACGTAGCACGGCTAAACAGAGGGAGGGGGTATGCCGTTAAAAAGTACGCTCACCGAATTCATCATCGGCGAGCAGCGAAAATACAAGCAGGCCACGGGCGGGTTCACCGCGCTGCTGAACGACATTCAGCTCGCCTGCAAGCGCATCGCCTATCTCATCGGCAAGGGCGCGCTGGCGGGGGTGCATGGCGCGGCGGGAAGCGAAAACGTTCAGGGCGAGCGGCAGATGAAGCTCGACGTGATGGCGAATGACATCTTCCTGGGCACCAACGAGTGGGGCGGGCACCTTGCGGCGATGGTTTCCGAGGAGAACGAGGCGGTGTGCCCGATTCCGGCCCAGTACCCGCGCGGCCGCTATCTGCTTGCCTTCGATCCGCTGGACGGGTCGAGCAATATCGACGTCAACGTCGCAGTGGGCTCGATCTTCTCCGTGTTGCGCTGCCCTGAGGGCGTAACCGAGCCGAAAGCCCAGGATTTTCTGCAGGCGGGAACGGAACAGGTATGCGCCGGCTACGCCATCTACGGGCCGACCACCATGCTGGTGCTCAGCCTGGGCCATGGCGTGCATGGGTTCACCCTGAACCGGGAAACTGGCGATTTCATCCTAAGCCACCCGAACCTGCGCATCCCGGCAGCGACCAGCGAGTTCGCGATCAACGCTTCCAACGAGCGTTTCTGGGAGCCGCCGGTGAAGCACTACATTTCGGAATGCCTCGCCGGCAGGAGCGGACCGCGCGCCAAGGACTTCAACATGCGCTGGATCGCTTCCTTCGTCGCCGAGGTGCATCGCATCCTGATGCGCGGCGGCCTGTTCATGTACCCGAAAGACAGCAAGGACCCGGCCAAAGCGGGGCGCCTGCGCCTGTTGTACGAGGCGAACCCGATGGCGTTTCTGGTGGAGCAGGCCGGAGGCACGGCCTCGACCGGGCGCGCCCGCCTGCTCGAAGTCGCGCCGCAGGACCTGCACCAGCGCGCGCCGGTAATCCTCGGTTCGAAGGAAGAGGTCGAGCGCATCGCGCGCTACCATGACGAGCACGACCGCGGCGTGGACCAACCATTTACCTCGCCGCTATTCAACACGCGCTCGCTGTT
>DATKUQ010000083.1:0-2100 GCA_035530495.1 Burkholderiales bacterium | reverse complement strand
GAAGTGGTGGCTAGGAGACACGTTGATGTCGAAGCGAGCGTGCCATACGGCCGTAGGAGGGGCGCCCCCGCCCCGACCAAGGACAAGGTCGACCGACAGTCGGCCCGGGGGCGGGCTTCCTACAAGCGACGCGTTGATGTCGAAGCGAGCGTGCCATACGGCCGTAGGAGGGGCGCCCTCGCCCCGACCAAGGACTAGCCCGGCGGCGACTCGACGATGCGGCGCGCGCCGCTGTAACGCCGCATCCAGTAACCGGCGCGCAGGTTGTCGATGCGCACCGCGCCGCCGCTCGAGGGAGCGTGGATGAAGCGGTTTCCGCCCAGATAAATGCCGACGTGCGAATACGCTCGCCGCTGCGTGTTGTAGAACACCAGGTCGCCGGGTCTGAGTTCGTCGCGCGCGACCGGCTCGCCGGTGTGGCTCAGGCCGTAGGTGTTGCGCGGCAGCGCCAGACCGGCGCCTTCGCGATAGGCGTAGACCACCAGGCCGCTGCAGTCGAAGCCGCTGAGCGGCGACTCGCCGCCCATCCGGTATGGCGTGCCCAGATAGCTCAAAGCCTGCAGGGCAACGCTGCTCGCCGTGTCGGTCGCGCGGACCACCGGCGCGGTCGCCGCCGGCGGCTCGGTTTCCGCTTGCGGAAGACGCAGCGCCTGGCTTGCGCATCCGGCCAGGACGAGATTGATGAATCCGATTAAAAACAGTGGATTATGCCTACGCATTCAAGTAATCTAGGAGATATTCTCCAAAAAGTAAAGAAATTTGACACCTCTGAAGTGCGGCTCGGGGTTCGCATTAGGCATTTAGCGCGTACCGTCGCATGAAATTAGGAACCTGTTGCAAAATGACATCGCTGGAGAAGCAGATTCCTCACTGCGTTCGGAATGACAATATGGGGGGCGAACTTCGGAGTAAAGTCGCCAATACTTGTCATTCCGAGGCCAGGGGCCGAGGAATCTGCTGTTGCGTTTGATGGCAAATTGCATCACCGGAATAACAGACTCCTCGCTGCAGAATGACATGTCAGTGTGCGATATGTCTTACGCCTAAGGCGGATACTCTCAGTCACTCTCAATCCATGCACCTTCCAGACGATGATCAGCTCGAGGCGGTATTCGGCGCCGATGGCGCGCTGAGCCGCGCGATATCGGGCTATCGCCCGCGCCGGCAGCAAGTCGAGATGGCGCAGGCCATCGCCGGGGCGCTGCGCGACAACAGCCTGCTGGTGGCCGAAGCCGGGACCGGCACCGGCAAGACGTTCGCTTACCTGGTTCCGGCGCTGCTCGCCGGCGGCAAGGTGATCATTTCGACCGGCACCAAGAATCTGCAGGACCAGCTCTACAACCGCGACCTGCCCACGGTGCGCGACGCCCTGCAGGTTCCGGTCAGCACCGCGCTGCTCAAGGGCCGCGCCAATTACGTCTGCCACCACCATCTCGAAGGCGCGCTCGCCGACGGGCGCTTCGCCAGCCGCGAGGACGTGACCCATTTGCACAAGATCGCGCGCTTCGCCAAAGTCAGCAAGAGCGGCGACAAGGCGGAGTTTGCCGAGGTCCCCGAAAACGCACCCGCCTGGCAGTCGGCGACCTCGACGCGCGACAACTGCCTGGGCCAGGATTGCCGGCAATACGCGGAGTGTTTCGTCATGGCCGCGCGGCGCGAAGCGCTCAATGCCGACATCGTCGTGGTCAACCATCATCTGTTCTTCGCCGACGTGATGCTCAGGGACGAGGGCGTGGCCGAGCTGCTGCCGGCCTGCAATGCCGTGATTTTCGACGAGGCGCATCAGCTGCCGGAAACCGCGACCCTGTTTTTCGGGGAGAGCCTGAGCTCGGGCCAGCTGCTCGAGCTGTGCCGCGACACCCTGGTCGAGGCGGCCGCAGGCGGCGGCGAGCTGCCCGCGCTGCGCCTGCGTCTCCAGCAGTTTAGCCAGCTTTTTCAGATCGTCGTCCACAACGGAGAGCGCCTGCGTGAACCCGGGCTTGGCGGTCGCTGCGGCATAGGCGAGCCGCGTCGCGTCCAGCGGCAGCGCGAGCCGCGCATCGCGGCTCGCCTTCTCCACCGCCGCCGCGGCAGGTCGCAGCGCGGGCAGCTCGCCGCCGC
>DATKUQ010000082.1:0-14570 GCA_035530495.1 Burkholderiales bacterium | reverse complement strand
GCTTGTCGTAGTTGTCGCAGCTCCAGTCGAAGTGATCGAAGGCGAGCGCGAGCCCGAACTTGCGCGCCGCCGCGTCCAGGGCGCGCACCCCCTCGGGCATGACTTCCTTGCCGATGCCGTCACCCGCGATGACGGCTATATGGTGTTTCTTCATGGTTGCCTTTCAGAATTATCGAAGCGCAGAGCGGTTGAGCGTGTGGCACGCGAATCGGATCGAGCGAAATCAACGGAACTGGCGTGATTTTACTTCATCGCGCGAATGGTCTGGTTTTTTGGCCTGGCTGTGGCCATAATCCCGTCCTGTTGTCTCTTGCGCCATACAGGAATTCGAGGAGCATATCGATGCACGCGATCGAAGACTACGAGGTCTATGCCGTCCGCTATGCGACGCTGGCGCGCAAGGCGGCCGACAATTTCATCGGCGGCGATCCGCACGAGGATGGCAGCCCGCTCGACTATTTCGTCTGGCTCGCGCGCAGCCCGTCGCGTACGTTTGTCATCGACACCGGATTCGATGCGCGCGTGGCCGAGCGCCGCGGGCGCAGCATGCTGCTGGCCCCCGATATAGGGCTGAGCCGCCTCGGCGTGCTCGCGGACGAGGTGCGCGATGTAATCATCACCCATCTGCACTACGACCACGTCGGCAATTTCGCGCTGTTTCCGCAGGCGCGCTTCCATCTGCAGGACAGGGAAATGCAGTTCGCCACCGGGCGCCACATGACGCAGCCCATTTTTTCGCACGCCTACGAGGTGGAGGAAGTGGTCGGCATGGTGCGCGAGGTGTACAAGGGCAGGGTGGTGTTTCATGACGGCGACGCCCAGCTCGCGCCGGGGCTGTCGCTGCATCGCATCGGCGGACACACCATGGGCATACAGTCGGTGCGCGTGCACACACGCATCGGCTGGATCGTGCTGGCCTCGGACGCCACCCACCTTTACGCCAACATGGATCAGGTGCGGCCGTTTCCGATCGTGCATGACGTCGGCGCGATGGTGGAGGGCTACCGCCGCTTGCGCGAGCTCGCCGACGACGCGCGCTACGTCGTGCCGGGGCACGATCCGCTGGTGATGCAGCGCTATCCTGCGGCCGCACCCGGCCTGGAGGGCGTGGCGGTGCGCCTGGACGCCGAGCCGCGCGCGCAGTAATCGCCATACCCGCCGCCCCGCCGTGAATCTCATTGCGCTCGAGACTTCCACCGAATACTGTTCGCTCGCCGTGTCGCGCGGCGCGCAGCTGTTCGAGCGCAGCTTCCATGCCGGGCAGCGGCACTCGGAGCTTGCGTTGCCGGCATTGCGCGACCTGCTGCAGCAAGCGGAACTGGACATACGGGACGTGCAGGGCATCGCCTACGGCGCGGGGCCGGGGTCATTCACCGGGCTGCGCATCGCCTGCGGCCTGGCGCAGGGGCTGGCGCTGGCGCACGGTCTGCCGGTAGCGGGCATCGGCACGCTGCTCGCGCTGGCGCAGGACTGCGGCGGCGACAGGGTGATCGCCTGCCTCGATGCCCGCATGGGCGAGGTGTATCATGCCGCGTATTGCAGAAGCGGCAACAAATGGATCGAAATGCACGCGCCTGCGCTGTATAAGCCCGATCAGGTGCCCCCTGTCGACGGCGCGGGCTGGGTCGGTTGCGGCAGCGGTTTTCGCGCGCACGGCGCGGCGCTGGCGCAGTGTTACCGCGGCAAGCTGTCGCGCACCGATGCCGATGCGGTGCCGGGTGCGGTCGCGATGCTGCGGCTCGCGGCGCCTGTGTTCGCCGCGGGCGAGGGGCTCGACGCCGCCGCAGCCGCGCCGCTGTATGTGCGCGACAAGGTGGCGCTGAAATCGAGCGAGCGATGAGCGCCGTACTCAAACCTGTGCTCGAATTGCGCCCGATGGCCGAGGCCGATCTGCCAGCGGTGATAGCGATCGAAAACGCGGTCTACGCTTTTCCCTGGACGCAGGGCAATTTCCGCGATTCGCTCGCCGCGGGCTACAGCTGCTGGATCTACCTGCGCGACGATAGTCTGATCGGCTATGGCGTGCTGATGCCGGGGCCGGACGAGGCGCATCTGCTCAACCTCAGTATCGCCGCGGACTGCCAGGGGCAGGGTTATGGCGGCCTGTTGTTGCTGCGTCTGTGCGATATCGCGCGCGCGGGCGGTGCGCGGCGGATCTTCCTCGAAGTACGGCCGTCCAATCCCACGGGCCTGCGGCTGTACGCGCGCCACGGATTCCGCCAGGTAGGCCTCAGGCGCGGATACTATCCCGCGCCGGGCGGCCGCGAGGACGCGCTTATTTTCAGCTTGCAGCTATGAACCCGCGCCGGGAATTGTTTCTCGAGGAAATGGGATTGACGCCGCTTTGGCGGCGCAGGAACAGAGAGGCGCCGCATGAGGCGCCCGAGGTGCAAATGCCTGCTCCGCCCCGAGAGGCGAGCCGCGACGACGCTGCGCCGCAGCCTCCGCGGCACACTGCGCCTGCTGCGGACGAGCGCGCCGCAGCCATCGCGCGCATGGATTGGACCGCGCTCAAGGCGGCAGTCGCCGCGTGCACCGCATGCGGCCTGCGCAAGACATGCAAACAGACCGTGTTCGGCGTCGGCGACGAGCAGGCGGACTGGCTGCTCGCGGGCGAGGCGCCGGGGGCGGAGGAAGACGCGCGCGGCGAGCCCTTCGTCGGCCAGGCGGGAAAGCTGCTCGACGCCATGCTTGCCGGCATCGGTCTGAAGCGCGGCGAGGATGTCTACATCGCCAACGTGCTCAAATGCCGGCCGCCGGGGAACCGCAACCCCGAGGCGGCGGAAGTGGCGCAGTGCGCGCCGTTTCTTGCGCGCCAGGTCGAGCTGATACGCCCGAGGCTGATCCTCGCCATGGGTCGCTTCGCCTGCCAGACGCTGCTCGACACCGATGCGAGCATCGCTTCGCTGCGTGGACGCGTGCACCGCTATCGGGGCGTGCCGCTGATCGTCAGCTATCACCCGGCCTACCTGTTGCGCAACCTGCCGGACAAGGCGAAGGCATGGGAAGACCTGTGTTTTGCCCGCCGCACCATGGCTGACCTGCGCCAACAAGCCGAAAACCGTGCGCCGGCCAAAACTTGACTACGGCCAGGGGATATTTTTTGTCCGTAATATGCCGATTCGCTTGATGCACTAGCATACTGGGCGCAGAATATGCGCGTGTGCAAGCGTGATTTGGCGGCAAACCGCTAACTTCAACCTAACAGGCTTAGCAGCCGGAGGTACGACAAATTGGCAAAACCCAACTACCAGTACGAAAAGCGCCAGAAGGATCTGGCGAAAAAGAAAAAACAGGAAGAAAAGCGGCTGCGGAAGCTGGAAAAACACGCTGTTGCGACCGCGGATAACCCGGATCAGGCCCCGAGCCAGGTTCCGGCGCCCGAAAGCGGAGAAAATTCCTAGGCGAACGAGGTCTACGGACGCGCGCCCGCTACCTTTAGGACGGGTTCCCCGCCAGGCAGTCTCCTCCGGGCAGAGGATTTCGCCCGAACGCCTGCAAAGAAAACGCTGTTAATAGCAGTTGTCGCCATTTCCTTACTGCGCCAGACGCCCTATAATCGCGCCCTGCGTCTGCCTCCGACTCCTCGCGATCCATGGTGTACGACCGATATTCGCCGAACGGCGCGGATTCCAACGTTGTGACATGTAAATGCAATGCAGTCGCATATACTATTGACTATTGATGCAGCGCAAAATCGAAGCGCACGCCTAAGGTTACACTGCTCTGCCATAGAGCGAAATTTGTGGACGAGAAATTTGAATAGGCATTGCGGGTAATGCTTGAAGCGATAGAACTAGAGTGCATCCGTGGCGAGCGGCGGCTGTTCAGCGGCCTGAGCTTCGGCCTCGGTAGCGGCGAGCTGTTGCGCGTGGTCGGCGCCAACGGCAGCGGCAAGACCAGCCTGCTGCGCATTATGTGCGGCCTGGTTGCGCCGAGCGCCGGGGAGCTGCGCTGGCAGGGCAGGTCGATCCGCGCCGAGCGCGAGGAATATTCGCGCAATCTCGTCTACATCGGCCATCTCAACGCGCTGAAAGACGATCTCACGGCGCTCGAAAACCTGCAGGTCGCAGCGGCACTCGCGGGAATGCCGGCCGACGCCGCACGCATGCTGGCCGCGCTCGACTGCTTCGGCGTTGCGCATTGTGCCGAGCTGCCAGCCAAAGTGCTGTCGCAGGGGCAACGCCGCCGCGCGGCATTGTCGCGGCTGGCGCTTTCGGCTGCGGTTCCGCTGTGGATACTCGATGAACCATTTTCCGCGCTGGATGTCGCAGCAGTGGTGGAACTGGAGCGCCTGCTTGCCGCCCATCTCGCCTCCGGCGGCATGGTGGTATTGACCACACACCAGGAAGTACAGGTGGTGGCGCAGGCGGTGCTGCGCGTCGATCTCGATCTGCATGCTGCGGCGCTGCTGGCCGCATGATCAGGGCTCTGGCCTGGGTACTGCGGCGCGACCTGCTGCTGGCATTTCGGCGTCGCGGCGACGTGGTCAATGCGCTGGTGTTTTTCGTCATCGTGGTGAGCTTGTTTCCGCTGGGCGTCGGCCCGGAGCCGAACCAGTTGCGCGGCATGGCGCCGGGGGTGCTGTGGGTGGCGGCGCTGCTCGCCTGCATGCTGTCGCTGGCGAGGCTGTTCGCACCGGATCATCAGGACGGAACGCTGGAGCAGATGCTGCTGGCGGGCGAACCACTGGTCGTTCTGGTGATGGGCAAGGTGATATCGCATTGGCTGGTATCGGGATTGCCGCTGGTGCTGATCGCGCCGCTGCTGGGCCTGCAATTCGATCTCCCCGGCAATGCGCTCGCGGTGCTGGGCGTGTCGCTGCTGCTGGGCACGCCGGTACTGAGCCTGATCGGTGCGGTCGGAGCGGCGCTGACCCTGGGCGTGCGCGGCAGCGGCGTGCTGGTCGCGCTGCTGGTACTGCCGCTGTTCGTGCCGGTGCTGATTTTCGGCGCCGGCGCGGTCGGTGCGACGGTTGCGGGCACGGGGGCCGAGGCTCATTTTTTACTCCTCGGTGGATTTCTGGCGCTGTCGGTGGTGCTTGCACCTTGGGCGTGCGCCGCTGCGCTGCGCATAGCGATGGAATGAAATGGCAATGAGCAAGTCGAAACGATTCAGTCTGTATTATTTTTCCTCGCCGCAGAGCTTCTATCCGCTCGCCGGCGCGCTGCAACCGTGGTTCGCCGCGCTGGCTGTATTGCTGTGCGCCGTGGGCCTGTATATCGGCTTTTTCGTCGCCCCCACCGACGCGACGCAGGGCGAGGTCTACCGCATCATTTTCATCCATGTTGCGGCGTCCTGGATGTCGATGTTTCTCTATCTGGTGATGGGGTTCTGGTCCGGCGTCGGACTGGTGCTCAACACGCGGCTGTCGTCCATGGTGGCGACCGCGCTGGCTCCGACCGGCGCCTTGTTCACCTTCCTTGCCTTGTGGACCGGCTCGTTTTGGGGCAAGCCGACCTGGGGCACCTGGTGGGCTTGGGATGCACGTATGACTTCCGAATTGATTCTGCTGTTCCTATACATAGGATTCATGGCGCTGCAGTCCGCGATCGACGATCAGCGCCGGGCCGACAAGGCGGGTGCGGTGCTCGCGCTGGTGGGCACGATCAACATCCCGATCATCTATTTCTCGGTGAAATGGTGGAGCACCCTGCATCAGGGCGCGTCGGTAAGCCTGACCAGCGCGCCGACGATGGCAAAGACGATGTTGCTTGGCATGCTGATCATGGCGCTCGGTTTTTGGATGTATAGTATCGCCGCCACGCTGGCGCGGGTGCGCTGCGTAATTCTCGAGCGCGAACGCCATACCGATTGGGTCGAAGCGGAAATAGGCAGGCAAACAACATGAACTGGGGAAGCTGGCAGAATTTTGTTGCCATGGGCGGCTATGGCTTCTACGTTTGGGGGGCTTACGTTGTCACCTTGATCGCTCTTGTGGCCGAGATTGTGGGGCTGATCATGCGCCGGCGCGGCGTGATCGAGCGTTTGGCCAAGTATTACGCGGCGCGAAGGAGAAATAATGAAAGCGAGGCATAAGCGGTTTGTTTTGGTCGGGGTCGGAGTCGCCGGGCTGGCGCTCTCCGCCACTCTGGTGCTTTCCGCTTTCCAGAAAAACCTGGTGTTCTTCTATACACCAACCCAGGTTTTCAAAAAGGAGGCGCCGATCGGCAAGGACTTTCGCATCGGCGGCCTGGTGGAAAAAGGCAGCCTCAAGCGCGAGGCCGATGGCGTGACCGTAGATTTCGTGGTGACCGATACGGCGAGGAGCATTCCGGTGCACTACCGCGGTATCCTGCCCGACCTGTTTAAAGAGGGCAAAGGTGTGGTGACCGAGGGCAAACTCGGACCCGACGGCACGTTCCACGCCACGGAGGTGTTGGCCAAGCACGACGCAAACTACATGCCGCCGGAGGCGCGCGACGCAATCAACGAAGCAAAAGCCGCGAACACGTCGCAGTCGCTGGTGATGCCCAAAGGAAAATAATGATTCCCGAACTCGGACAATTCGCTTTGGTTCTCGCGCTTTGCATCGCACTGGTGCAAAGCATCGTCCCGCTGGTCGGAGCGGCGCGCGGAAATGCCGCATGGATCGCGGTGGCACGGCCGGCGGCGCAGGCGCAGTGCCTGTTCATCGTGTTCGCTTTCGGTTGCCTCACCTATGCTTTCGTCTCGAACGATTTTTCGGTGATCTATGTGGCCGAACATTCCAACACGGAACTGCCGCTCGCCTATCGCGTTGCCGCCGTGTGGGGCGGGCACGAAGGTTCGCTGCTGCTGTGGACCATGATGCTGGGCCTGTGGATGTTTGCGGTGAGCATTTTCAGCCGCAGCCTCCCCGAGGAGATGGTCGCCCGGGTGCTCGGCGTGATGGGGATGATCTCCATCGGATTCCTGCTGTTCATGCTGCTCACCTCTGATCCGTTCACACGGCTGCTGCCGGCGGCGGCGAACGGGCGCGACCTCAACCCGCTGCTGCAGGACCCGGGCATGGTGTTTCACCCACCCATGCTCTATATGGGCTATGTTGGCTTCTCCGTGGCGTTCGCCTTTTGCATGGCCGCGCTGATCGATGGCCGGCTCGACGCCACTTGGGCGCGCTGGATGCGTCCCTGGACCACCGTCGCATGGTCCGTTCTCACGCTGGGCATCGCGCTTGGCAGCGCTTGGTCGTACTACGTGCTGGGCTGGGGCGGCTGGTGGTTCTGGGATCCGGTGGAGAATGCCTCGTTCATGCCCTGGCTGGTCGGAACGGCTCTGGTGCATTCGCTGGCCGTGACCGAAAAACGCGGGGCGTTCAGAAGCTGGACCGTGTTCCTCGCGATCCTCGCGTTTTCGCTGAGTTTGCTCGGTACGTTCCTGGTGCGCTCCGGAGTGCTCACCTCGGTGCATGCCTTTGCGGTCGATCCGAAGCGCGGTATCTTCATCCTCGCTTTCCTCGCGGTGGTGGTGGGCGCGTCCTTCACCCTGTTCGCGTGGCGCGCCTCCAAAGTCGGCCTGGGCGGGCGCTTTGCGATGGTGTCGCGCGAGTCGATGCTGCTCACGAATAATGCGCTGCTGCTGGTCGCCGCAGGCGCGGTGCTGCTGGGCACGCTCTATCCGCTGGTGCTCGATGCGCTCAATTTGGGCAAGATTTCGGTCGGACCGCCTTATTTCGATGCCGTATTCGTGCCGCTGATAGCGCCGGCGCTGTTTCTTATGGGAATCGGGCCGCTCGCGCGCTGGAAGAAGGCCAGCGTGCCAGACCTGGTGTTGCGCCTGCGTTGGGCTCTGACAGTGAGTTTCGTAGCTGCGATCCTTGTGCCGCTGCTTATGGGCCACTGGAGCAGCATGGTCGGCTTCGGCATTTTCCTCGCAAGCTGGATCACCGCGTCTTCACTTGTCAGCTTCAAGGCGCAGTTCGCGCATGTGCCCAAAGGACAGATCGGCGCACGGCTGGCGCAGCTGCCGCGCAGCTATTACGGCATGATCCTCGCCCATCTCGGGGTGGCCATGTTCATCGTCGGCGTGGCGCTGGTGAAGGGATATGAAGTCGAATCCGACGTACGCATGGATGTCGGCGATACCGCGCACCTGCATGACTACACCTTCCGCTTTGCCTCGATCGACAAGGTGAACGGGCCGAATTACACCGCGGATCGCGGCACCATCGTGGTGACGCGCGGCGACAAGCACGTGGTGACGCTGCATCCGGAAAAGCGCGTGTATACCGTGCAGAACATGCCGATGACCGAAGCGGCGATCGACGCGGGCTTTTTCCGCCACCTGTATGTTGCGCTGGGCGACCCGCTTAGCCCGACGTCCTGGGTCGTGCGCCTCTATTACAAGCCCTTCGTCAGCTGGATTTGGGGCGGCTGCCTGCTGATGGGCATCGGCGGCCTGCTCGCGGCCTTCGACCGGCGCTATCGCGTGAGGGCGCGCGCGGCGGCGGCAAGAGCGGTCGCTGTGGCGGGTCTCAACCCCACCGCCGCGCGCTGATCATGCTGCGCGCACGTTTTCTGCTCCCGCTCGCGGCCTTCGTGGTCTTTGCTGCGGTCATCGCGGTGCTCGGCGTTGGTCTGACGCTGGATCCGCGCTTGGTGCCCTCGCCATTGATCAACAAGCCTGCGCCGGCGTTCACGCTGCCGGAACTGGAGCATCCGGACAAGACCTTTTCGAAAAAAGATATGCTGGGCAAAGTGTGGTTGCTCAATGTGTGGGCCTCCTGGTGCGTTTCCTGCCGCGAAGAGCACAGCACGGTCCTGGCGCTTTCGAGCAGCGGCGTGGTGCCGGTGATCGGGCTCAACTACAAGGACGAGCGCGCCGACGGTCTCAGGTATCTGGCGCGGCTGGGGAATCCCTATCAGGTGATCGCATACGACCACGACGGCCGCGTCGGCATCAATTTTGGCGTCTATGGCGTTCCAGAAACGTATGTCATCGACAAGACCGGTGTGATCCGCTACAAGCAAATCGGGCCCGTCACCCCGGAAATCGTGCGTAACAAGATCCTGCCGCTGGTCAAGGAGTTGAATGGAAATGCTTAAACTGCTCGCGCTGCTGTTGGCGCTCTTCCTCGCCGGTTCCGCGATTGCCAAGGAGGCTGCGCCTGCCTCTCCCGATCCGGCGCTGGAAAAACGCGCCGTGGCATTGGAGAAACAATTGCGCTGCCTCGTTTGCCAGAACGAGACCATTGCCGATTCGCGTGCCGAGCTTGCGATGGACTTGAAGAAAGAGATCCGCGAGAAGCTCAAGGCGGGCATGAGCGAAAAACAGATCAAGCAATACCTGGTCGCGCGCTACGGCGATTTCGTTCTATATAAGCCGCCGGTCATGGCGACCACGGTTCCGCTCTGGTACGGTCCGTTCGCGCTGTTGCTCGCGGCGGTGGCCGGGCTGTTCTATTACATACTGCGGCGGCGGCGATCGGTGGCAGCGCAGCCCCTGAGCGAGGCGGAACAGGCGCGTGTTCGGGCATTGCTCGATTCCTCCGAGGGGCAGCCATGACGATGTTCTGGGTGTATGCGGCGCTGTTGACGGTGGTAGCGCTCGCCTTCCTGATTACGCCGTTGCTGCGCGGTCGCGGCAGAACCGTCGCTGGCGTGTCGCGTACGGCTTCCAACCTCACCATATTTCGCGATCAACTCGCCGAACTCGACGCGGATCTGGCGGCCGGCAGCATCGATCGCGAACAGTGGGAGGCGGCCCGCGGTGATCTGCAACGCGGATTGCTGGAGGATGCCGCTACTCCCGCGGTTGCGCCGGCCGCAGCAGCTGTCAAACGCTCCACGGTGGCGGCTGTCGCCCTTGCGGTCGCGCTGCCGATCGTTGCGGTATCCGGCTATGTGGTCGTGGGCAATCCGCAGGGACTGAACCCGAGCAAGGCGAGCGCGATGGCGGGAGCCCCGCACGGGGTGACGCAGGCGCAGATCGAAGGCATGGTTGCGGAGCTTGCGCAAAGGCTGAAGTCGAAGCCGGACGATGCCGAGGGCTGGATCATGCTGGCGCGCAGCTACAGCGCTCTGGGGCGCTTCGGCGAAGCGGCAAATGCCTACGCGCAGGCCGACTCCAGGTTTAAGCTGAATGCGCAGCTGCTGGCCGATTACGCCGACAGTCTCGCCATGTCCCAGGGGCAGAGCCTGCTGGGCAAGCCCGAGGCCTTGATCCAGCGCGCGCTGAAGGCGGATGGCAACAACCTCAAAGCCCTGGCCTTGGCCGGAACGGTGGAATTCGAGAAACAGGATTTCGCCAAGGCGGCCGAATACTGGAGGCGGATATTGCCCTTGCTGCCTGCCGGTTCCGAATCGGGGGATTCGATCCGCGCCAGCATCAAGGAGGCGGAGCAGAGGCTGGGCGGAGCGCCCAAATTATCGAAAGAGACAGGGAAGGCAGGGGAGCTTGCCGCGGCGAAGTCGACAACTGCGACTACGGGAAAAGAGCGCCTCAGCGGAACCATCACGCTTGCGCCGGCACTCGCCGCGCGTGCGGCGCCGGAGGACACGGTGTTCGTGTTCGCGCGGCCGGCGAAGGGTTCGCGCATGCCGCTCGCCGTGGAGCGCGTCAAGGTGACGGATCTCCCGCTCAAGTTTTCGTTCGACGATTCGATGGCGATGAATCCGGCGGCAAAGCTTTCTGATTTTTCCGAGGTGGTGGTGGAGGCGCGTGTGTCAAAATCGGGCAACGTGATGCCCCAGCCGGGTGATTTCGACGGAGTGAGCAAGCCGGTACATCCGGGGACCAAAGGCGTGCACGTCGAGATCGCGAAGGAGATCCGCTAGGTGCTCGTTGCAAAATGATTTTTGCAACGAGCCGATATCAGGGGAGTACGAGGGGAGGGGCCACAAAGGTCTCGATCCCGCTTCCCCGGTCCCGCTAACGGGAGCTGGAACAGCCCCTCTGGGAACAACCCCCTCCGTTTTCAGACAGGCGCTAAAAGCCTGGCTCAGCTCGGGTGCTTCTCGATACCGATGAGATGCAGCGAGTCCCCGCGGCTCTGGTTGTGTTTGTGCAGCCTCATTACCAGCATCATGGTGACGCACACGAAAACGCCGAATAGCGCGATGATAGTGTTGATCGCGAAATCGGCGTGGATCATCAGCGCATACAGCGCCAGCATCAGCAGGATATTCAGGTTCTCATTGAAATTCTGCACCGCGATGGAATGGCCGGAGGACAGCAGCACGTGGCCGCGGTGCTGCAGCAGCGCATTCATCGGAACGACAAAGAAGCCGGCCAGTGCCCCCACCAGGATGAGCAGGAAGTAGACCAGCGGCATCCAGGTGACGAACATCAGTGACATGACGGCGAAGCCCATGGCCACGCCGACCGGCAGGACGCGCAAGGACTGCTTCAGTGGCACCATGCGTCCAGCGAGCACCGCTCCGAGCGCGACGCCGATGGCGACGATACCCTGCAGGATCGCCCCCTCGCTCAGCGGCATCGCCAGGCTGCGTTCGGCCCACCTGAGCACGATGAACTGCAGTGTCGCACCCGCGCCCCAGAACAGGGTGGTCACGGCGAGCGAGATCTGCCCTAGCTTGTCGCGCCACAGGGTGGTGAAGCAGTTGGCGAAATTCTTGACCATGACGATCGGATTGCGCGACTGGTGATGATAACGCGCGCCGGTATCGGGGATCCTCAGGTTGATCCCCGCCGCGATCAGGTAGAACAGCGAAATCACCAGAATCGCGGCTTCGGGTGGGCTGTTTATGCCGGTGTCGATGTGCGGCACGTCGATGGAAAGCAAGGCGGAGGAGACCCTGGGGTCGATCAGGGCGCCGCCGAGCATGGTGCCGATGATGATGGAGGCGACCGTCAGGCCCTCGATCCAGCCGTTGGCGATCACCAACTGCTGCGGTGGCAGCATTTCGGTGAGTATCCCGTACTTGGCCGGCGAGTAGGCAGCCGCGCCCAGACCGACCACTGCGTAGGAAGCGAGAACGACCTCGTGAGCGCTGATTCCGAGCGACAAAAATGAGTCGAAAAAAAACATCAGCGCGCAGCCGGCGAGCTTGACGGCGTTGGTGATGAACATCACCGTGCCCTTGGGCATGGCGTCGGCAAAGGTGCCGACGAAGGCCGCAAGTACCACGTAGGACACGGTGAAGAAGAATTTCAGCAGCGGCGTCATCCACGCCGGGCCGTGCAGTTGTACCAGCAGCGCAATCGCCGCGATGAGCAAGGCGTTGTCCGCCAGCGACGAAAAAAACTGCGCCGCCATGACGGTGTAGAAACCGCGTTTCATGTCAAATACATCAATATTTACCTATGAAACGAGAAACTTATATATTTCATTTGTGGGAGATTTGAGGGAGTTATTGTTGCTTCTGGAGGCAAAACGGCATTCGTGCACGATTTCGGAGTGCAATAATACCGCATGCATACTGCACGCGCCGAGCTAGCACTCACGACAGCCGGCGCAGCGCTTCTTGCACTTCCCGCGAGCCCCACCCGCCACACAGGAACCTAAGAATTTTACCGTGCTCCGACGTGAGTATTGGGTTCGTGCGCAGGGTCTCCGTCGCCCCGCCGTGAAAAATTGACAGCTCTCCCGCATCGCTGACCTCACATATGTAAGTGCCCCCTCAACGCACAGGTCAAACCGCATGGCGTCGGGCAGGTTGCCGTAAATCAGTTGTATTTTGAAATCAGTGGCCATCGCATCATCTCCGATGTGGCTGTCAGCGTAACAGCAGTACGTCCAGCTATGCCGCCAAATCTAGCTGCGGCCGAGCTAGGTATGCGGGACTTGTTGCGCTCAATCGAGCGCGTGCTATCTCCGCATACGCCGGGCTCAACTCGATGCCAAGAAACCGCCGCCCATGCTTGAGCGCAGCTACGCCGGTACTCCCTGCGCCGGCGAAAGGGTCGAGTACGAGGCCGCCTGCCAGAGCACCAGCGAGGACGCAAGGCTCGACCAGCTCAACAGGGAATGTCGCGAAGTGCGCGGCTGCATGGCGCGTCGGGGCTATAGTCCACACGCTGCGGCGATTGGCTCCCTTTGGGTGCGGTTTATGCATGGCGATATCACTCGCCATGTTTCCAGCAGCTACTAGCCCGGTTCCGTCATCTCTTCCTTTGAACTCGCATCCCCAAGTAGTTTTCGTTTTTTCCGCGTACGGCTGGCGAATAGCGTCAGCGTCGTAGAAGTACCACTTGCTTTTTGAGAGAAGAAAAATATATTCGTGTGCTTTTGTGCAGCGGTCTTTCACGCTCTCCGGTACGGGGTTGGGCTTGTGCCAGATAATATCTTGCCGCAGGTACCAGCCGTCAGCTTTTAGGGCAAGGGCAACGCGCCACGGCATGCCCTGCAATTGCTTGTCTGCGCTGTAGCTGTCGCCCAAGTTTAGCCAAAGCGTTCCGTCATCGCGCAGGACGCGACGTGCTTCGCGAAACACTTCAACGAGCGCTTGAAGGTAGGCTTCGGATGTCCGCTCCAGACCAATCTGTCCGGCAATGCCGTAGTCACGCAGGCCAAAGTAGGGCGGACTGGTGATGATGCTCTGAACGTGTTGGTCGGGCAGGGTCTTAAGCATGACGAGGGCGTCACCGACTGCGATAGAGAACATGTTGCGCTACTCCGTAAGCATCGGGCGAATTGCCCGGTACTTGGTGTAGGTCCCTCGCTTTAAACATTTCCCGCTCGCACAGTTTTATATTTCTGCTCACCTAATTTCAATCTGAAGCAACTCGCGCGACGCCTCGCCGACTTCGTAGGTTCAAAACATCGTCTGTAGTCAATCGCTTTATCTCTTGAGACCAGTTTTGCAGGCGCGGTCGCGTACATCACTTTGCTTTCCGCCTAGGCATGACCTTGCGTCGGCCCTGAAAAGCCAGCATCAGTTCGAGCATCGCGCCCGAGGCCACAGTTTCACTCCACGTGCGGTCACTCTCCTCGGCGACGAACTTCGACGCGGCCACGCACGCATTCTCAACAACCTCATCCGATTCGTCGGCGAAGCTGCGCATATGCTCGAACTCTCCCCACGGAATAAAGATTGTGGCTAGCCCAGCGCCGCCGGCGCGGCTCACACGCACCTTTTTGAAAGCATCTCTCAGCGCGGGCAGGGCCCCCTTGGGAAGTGATGCCGCCGGCCTTGCTGGCGCACGGGTTGGCTTCGCGGCTGCCGGGGTTTTGGCAGCGGCTCTTGCCCGTCTGTAAGCAAATCGTGCGGTCATGGGAGAAGCGCTCCGAGTAGGGGGAGCGCGGTGCCCGCTCCTGCAATCGTATAGGGAACGCTGCGAATTGTGAGCAGCCATTCGCGAGGTGGCACGGGGTAAAAACCCGGGATACTCTGAAACCACAGTAGGGGCAATCGGACGGCTGCCCTTGACGCTGGTCAGGCTGCATGCCTGATGAAGGAAGCGGTGCGCGTCAAGGCGTGGACGCCCAGCCGTTAGTCCAGCAGCGAACAATGACAAGCATCGAGCACTGAATCAGCTGCGCCGGCCGCACCCTTTCAAGCGCGCTCAATGCCATCAATCGTCGCCCCTGTCGAGGTTGCTGCTTCGCGCGAAAGTTGATGCCCTTGATGGGGCCACAAAACGGCGTAGCCGCAGGCGGAGCCAGGGTACGGCGCAGGATGCCGCTA
>DATKUQ010000081.1:0-2136 GCA_035530495.1 Burkholderiales bacterium | reverse complement strand
GCATGCTCGGAAAACAGCGCGAAGTTGACGCCTTCGCCGTCCCAGATGGCCCCGCGCGGATACGGACGGCCGGGCCATACGGCGGTAATCGGGTTCATGCTCTATGCCTCGTGGAGGATGCGCTTTCGCAATTGACGTGCCATGGAGTGGATGGGCGCGCTGTCGCGCGCGCCGGGCATTTTTGGAGTGTCTGGGGAGTATTATAAGGGTAGTCATGGAGCGGCGTAGATGCGCGTGCGCGCTCGCCCTCGCCAGGGGCCTGCCGCTGGTGGCGGTGCAGCTGCTGTGGCTCAACCTCGTCACCAACGGCATCCAGGACGTCGCGCTCGCATTCGAGCCGGCCGAGGGCAGCGAGCTCGAGCGGCCGCCGCGGCCGCCGCGGGAACCGGTGTTCAACCGCCTCATGCTCGAGCGCGTGGCGCTGTCCGCGGCGGTGATCGGCGGGCTCGCGTTCGGCGCGTTCCACCTGGCGCTGGCGCAGGGCCGCACGCTGGACGAAGCGCGCAACGCCACGCTGTTGCTGATGGTGCTGTTCGAAAACGTGCAGGCGTTCAACAGCCGCTCCGAAACGCTTTCCGTATTCCGCCACAGCCCGCTGCGCAACCGCCTGCTGCTGTTCGGCACGGTCGCGGCACAGCTCATCCACGTCGCCGCCATGTTCACCCCTGGCGTACAGCAGGTGCTGTCGGTGCAGCCGGTATCGCCACTGCTGTGGCTGGAACTTCTGGGTCTGGCGCTGGTGCTGCTCGCGGCGATGGAGGCGCACAAGGCGCTGCTGCGCCGGCGGTAGGCGCTCGGAAATCGGGCTTATCGCAGCCGTTTATGATCTGCATCAGGTCGCGAAACGGGACTTGACCGATGCTGGTTGGGCGGTGCCGTAGGCCGGCATGAATTCGGCGATGACACGAACCCGATGACGCAAATGAGCGCATGGACGACCTGGCTGGGAATCGCTTTGTGCATCGCGCAGGCGGGGGTCTTCTCCGGCCTCAAGCTCGCGGCGTTCAGCCCGAGCCGCTTGCGCCTGGAAGCCGCCGCGAAGACAGGCGACGAGCACGCGAACACCCCGCTGGTGACCATACTCTGGGGCAACGTGGCGACCACCGTGCGATCCGAATGGCCGGGCGACGTGGATGAGCTGCGCCGCGACCGTGCCGAACAGCAGCAGGCGATTGCGCAGCGCCAGAGGTCATTGAAATGAGCGATTGGACGGCAGCTAGCGGCCTGCTCGGCGGAATCGGCCTGTTCCTGCTCGGCATGGGGCTGATGACCGACGGTTTCAAACTCGCCGCCGGTCCGGCGCTGGAGCGCATCCTTGCGCGTTCCACCAAGACGCGCTTGCGCGGGCTGGCTTCGGGCATGCTGGTGACGGCCGTGGTGCAGTCTTCCAGCGCCGTGACGGTGGCCGCGATCGGCTTTGTCAATGCCGGTCTGCTCACGCTGGGGCAGTCCATGTGGGTGCTGTTCGGCGCCAACGTCGGCACCACCATGACCGGCTGGCTCGTTGCGCTGGTCGGGCTGAAGTTCAAGATCGAGATGCTGGCGCTGCCGCTGATCGGCGTCGGCATGGCGCTGCGCCTGAGCGGAGAGGGAAACCGGCGCGCTGCCCTGGGCCAGGCGCTGGCGGGCTTCGGCGTGCTGTTCCTGGGAATAGACATGCTCAAAAACGCATTTTCCGGGCTGTCGGCAAATTTCACGCTGCCGCAAGGGAGCGGCATGCTGGACACGCTGATGCAGGTCCTGATAGGCATCGCGCTTACCGTGTTGATGCAATCCTCCAGCGCCTCCCTGACTATCGTGCTTACCGCTGCGCAAGGCGGACTGCTTAGCGCCCAGGGCGCCGCCGCTGCAGTTATCGGCGCCAATATCGGCACCACGGTCACCGCACTGATCGCCGCCATCGGCGCCACGCCCAACGCCAAACGCGCCGCCACCGCCCATATCCTGTTCAATGTCCTGACCGGCGCCGTTGCCCTGGCGCTGCTACCCTGGTTGGTCGCGGCCATCGGCGCGGCAGGCGAGGCATTGAAACTCGGCTCGGCGCCGGCCGCCAAGCTGGCCCTGTTCCACACCGCCTTCAACCTGCTCGGCGTGGTATTGATCTGGCCCATCGCCGACCCCATGCTGCGCTTTCTC
>DATKUQ010000080.1:0-4094 GCA_035530495.1 Burkholderiales bacterium | reverse complement strand
GCACCGGGCTCGCGAGCATGGTCAGGCTGGCACCGAAAGGCAGGTAGATGCTCCACAAGCCCAGCGTCAGGTTGCGCTGTCGCGGCGCGCTCGCCGTTACGATCAGCGTCGGCGCCGATACAGCAATCGCGATGAAACCCGCGCCCTCGACGATACGCGAAGCGAACAGCATGGCCTCGCCGGTCGCGGCCGCGCCGGACAGTCCGCCCAGCGCGAGTGCGAGAAGCCCGGCAACGCAGCAGCGCAGCGCGCCGAGGCGGGCGGCGAGCGCGCCGAAGAACACCGCGGTGGTGACCGCCAGCGTGTTGAAGGTCGAGTTGACCCAGCCGGCGGCGACCAGCGACAGGCGGAACTCTTCGCGCAGCAGCGGGATCGACGGCGGCAGCTTGCCGACATAGGCGGCGGCGACGATGCCGGCGGCGATGGCGGCCGACACCGCCGGCCAGTTGGTCCTGGCGGCAGGGGTCAACACGGGTGCGCGCGCTCGGGCATCGGCTTGCGCGCTTGCGCCGCGCGCCGCATGGGGAGCGCAAAAGACGCGAGCCCCGGGGGTTTCAGTTCCATGCGCTGTTCCGTCGAATTGTCGGGATGTGCCGAAAGCGGGCGAAGCCCAGGCGCGCCCCTGCTGCGGCAGCGGACGCGTGCTGCCGCGGCTTGTCGCAGGTCAAATCGCCCGCCTGCGCCACAGCGTACACTAAGGCCGAATATTTGCGGTGAGCGCTTAGAACCCATTTCAGAATGAACTGTCATTCCGAGGCCAGCGGCCGAGGAATCTGCTTGTTTGTTCATTTGACAGCAGATTCCTCGTTTCACTCGGAATGACATTTTTTGAAATCATCATTTTGAAACGGCTTAGCCTGCGCTCCATCATATCAACAGTTTCCTTTCGGAGAGACGGCCATGGCCATGATGAACGCACAGCAATACCGCGACAGCCTAGCGAAGCGCAAGCCGCTCAAGGTGTACCTGGACGGAAAACTTCTCGCCGATCCGCTCGAACATCCGTACATCAAGACCTCGATGAATACCGTGGCCCTTACCTACGAGTTGGCCCACGATCCGGAGCACAAGCATCTCATGACCGCGAAATCCGCGCTCACCGGCGAGACCATCAACCGCTTCTGCCATCTGCACCAGAGCACGGACGACCTGATCAGCAAGGTGCGCATGCAGCGCCTGCTCGGGCAGCGCTGCGGCACCTGCTTCCAGCGCTGCGTCGGCCTGGATGCGCTCAACGCCGTGTTCGCCACCACGTTCGACATGGACCGCAAGCTCGGCACCGGCTACCACGCGCGCTTCAGGAAATTCGCCGTCGAGATGGAACGCAAGGACTGGATCGTCGACGGCGCCATGACCGACGTCAAGGGCGACCGCGGCAAGCGGCCGGCGGAGCAGAAGGACAAGGACATGTACCTGCGCGTGGTCGAGCGCCGCGCCGACGGCGTCGTCATCCGCGGCGCCAAGGCGCACCAGACCGGCTCGGTCAATTCGCACAGGGTGCTGGTCATGCCCACCGCCTCGCTCAAGCCGGACGAGAAGGACTACGCCATCGCCTGCGCGCTGCCCTCGGACGCGCAGGGCATCACTTACATCTACGGCCGCCAGTCCTGCGACGAGCGCAAGCTCGGCGGCGGCGAAGCGTCCGACATCGATTCGGGCAGCGCGGCCTACGGCGGGCAGGAAGCGCTGATGATCTTCGACGACGTCTTCGTTCCCCACGACATGGTGTTCATGAACGGCGAAACCGAATTTGCCGGCCTGCTGGTCGACCGGTTCGCGAGCTACCACCGCCAGAGCTACGGCGGCTGCAAGGTCGGCAACGGCGACGTGGCGATCGGCGCCGCCGCCTCGATTGCCGAATACAACGGCGTCGCCAAGGCATCGCACATCAAGGACAAGATCGTCGAGATGAATCATCTCAACGAAACGCTGTTCGCCTGCGGCATCGCATGCTCGGCCAACGGCAGCAAGCTCGCCGCCGGCAATTATTTCGTCGACGCGCTGCTCGCCAACGTGTGCAAGCAGAACGTGACGCGCATGCCCTACGCGATCGCGCGCATCCTGCAGGACATCGCCGGCGGGCTGATGGTCACCCTGCCTTCGGCCAAGGACTGGCTGAATCCGCAGACGCGCGAGCTGCTGCAGAAATACCTTGCCGGCGCCGACGGCATGAGCACCTACGAGCGCATACGCATGCTGCGTCTGATCGAAAACCTCACCATGGGGCGCGGCGCAGTGGCCTACCTCACCGAGTCCATGCACGGCGCAGGCTCGCCGCAGGCGCAGCGCGTGCTCATCAGCCGGCTCGCTAATGTCGAGGAAAAGAAGGTCTACGCGAAAAGCCTCGCGCTCAACAACAGCGTCGAGACGGTGGAGGCGGCCATCAACGCGGGGCTGAAAAAGCTTCGCGCACCCGCGAAGGCGGATTCGGCGGCGGCGGAGTTGGCGACGGCCAAATAATATCTGCGCTCGCGGCTGACCGAACCTGGACTAAGCCATGTAGTCTAAGAGGGGTTGGGCGATGAAACCGCTCAATGCGAAACAACATTGTTTTGCGTGGAACGCCAGGTTCCGCCGATTGCCGCCGTTGGTCACCTTAGAACTTCATGGGTGAGCGCCGGCCAGTGGTCGCCGTCATCAGGCGCAAGATTCAATTTCCCGCAAGCCCCGTTTAACCCTTCACCCTGAGGGGACATTGTGGCATTTTGCTTGCCGACGTATACGATAGTGCGACATCCATTTGATAGCGCACCCAACCGGCGTTATATTTTTGCATTGCATCGATCGGCTTAAACGGGTAATCGGTGCCAGTGGACCGCTCCGGGTTCCGATTACGTGTGGTCTCGTCAACAGGAGGCTGCCGTGTTCGACACGATACAGCTCAAAGGGACGGGATTTCGCGTAACCGCGCCCCTCGCTAAAGGCGAGCGTCCCGCGCAATTGTGATCAGGCCGCTTACCCGAGCCTCTTGGACGGAAATGTGCTCGTTCGCGAGCAGGAAGATCAACCGGCGGAGTGAGGTATACAGATGCAGATCAAAAAAGTTAGCGACATAGCGCCTTCGGAAATCACGCCGCGTCACGTATTCCGCAGTCGGCGCCGCTTCGTCGCGGGCGTTGGCGTAAGCGCGGCGGTGGCCACCGGCGGGCTGATGCGCTGGGCGCGCACGGCACTCGCCGATCCGGCGCGTCCGGGCAAATTGCCTGTTTTGCCTGCTCGCCCGGACGCTGCTCTTTCTACGTCCGAAGCGCTCACTCCCTATAAGGACGTGACAACCTACAACAACTTCTACGAATTTGGCACGGGCAAGAGCGATCCTGCAGAATACGCCCACAGCCTGCACACGCGGCCGTGGACGGTGGTCGTCGACGGCGAAGTGGCGAAGCCGCGCAGCTTTGCGATTGAGGATTTGCTCAAGCTCGCGCCTATGGAGGAGCGCATCTACCGTCATCGCTGCGTTGAAGCCTGGTCGATGGTGATTCCGTGGATCGGCTATCCGCTGTCGAGCCTGCTCAATGCCGTGCAGCCAACGGGCAAGGCAAAATATGTCAAGTTCGTCACGCTGCTCGACCCTGCGCAGATGCCGGGCCAGAACTCTAACGTTCTGCAGTGGCCTTACGAAGAAGCGCTGCGCATTGACGAAGCGATGCATCCGCTCACGTTGCTGACCTTCGGATTGTACGGCGAGATACTGCCCAATCAGAACGGCGCGCCGCTGCGCATGGTCATTCCCTGGAAATACGGTTTCAAAGGCGCAAAGTCGATCGTGCACATCCGTTTGGTCGAGCAGCAGCCGGTCACGTCCTGGATGCGCGCGGTCCCGGACTGGTACGGCTTCTATTCCAATGTCAATCCCAACGTCAGCCCGCAGAACTGGAGCCAGGCCACCGAGCGGCGTATCGGAAAGGGGGCTTTCGGGGGATTGTTCGAACCGCGCATACCGACAAAGTTGTTCAATGGCTACGGCGCTCAAGTCGCACACTTGTATGCCGGCATGAACCTCAGGAAGTATTTCTAAGCGCGCGGTCCCGTCGCCGCCAGCGATGCGCGGAGCAACCCGTACGGACCCGACCACGCAGTCGCGCCAGCGGCCG
>DATKUQ010000079.1:0-3693 GCA_035530495.1 Burkholderiales bacterium | reverse complement strand
TTTGCGGAACGCTTGGGTCAGGCTGGAGCCGGTTTCTACGTCGGACTTGATCGACATCAGCAACTGCGCAACCGCCGGGTTGCTGTGGCCCTTGCCGACGATGTCGAAAGACTGCAGCAGCGGTACGCCGGCTTTCATCATCACCGCGGTGATTATGATTTTTGTGATCCCTACGTTCAAAAAGGTGTTCACCAGCTTTGGCGCCGACCTGCCTGCGCCGACCCTCTTTGTGATGGCGATATCCGACGCGTTCGTCAATTACTGGTACATCATCTTCCCGCTGGTCTTCGGCGGCGTCTACGGTTTCATGTACGCATGGAAGCGTTCGCTCGCGGTGCAGATCTTCATGGATAAACTGCTGCTCAAAGCCCCGGTATTCGGCCACATGATACGCATCTCGACCATCGCGCGCTGGACGCGTACGCTCTCGACCATGTTTGCGGCCGGCGTGCCGCTGGTGGAGGCGCTTGACTCGGTGGGCGGCGCTTCGGGTAACTACGTCTACCTGGTCGCGACCAAGCAAATCCAGCAGGCGGTCAGTACCGGCTCCAGCCTTACGGCTGCGATGACGGACACGGGGGAGTTCCCGAGCATGGTGATTCAGATGGTGCAGATCGGCGAAGAATCCGGCGCGCTCGACAGTATGCTGTCCAAAGTCGCCGATTTTTTCGAAGCCGAAGTCGACACCGCCGTGGAAACGCTTTCCAGCCTGATGGAACCGGTCATCATGGTCGTACTGGGTACGCTAATCGGCGGCATGGTGATCGCGATGTACCTGCCGATCTTCAAACTCGGTGCCGCTGTCTAGAGCAGAAGGCGGAGGAACGGAGCAGGACGCAACGAAGCGTCCGGTGCGCGCGCCTCCCCACTCGTCGCTGCTCCCGCCTCCGCGTATATGGCGTCCCTAGGGTCCCTGACCGACCCGGCCGTTTTTCCGTGGCTGTGCCTCGCCGTGGGCCTGTGCGTAGGATCGTTCCTGAATGTAGTTATCTATCGCCTGCCGAAAATCATGCAGCGTGACTGGGAGCTGCAGTGCGCCGAGTTGCGCGGCGAGCAGCCACCCGTGCAGGAACCGTTCAATCTGGCAGTGCCGCGCTCACGCTGCCCCGCCTGCGCGCAACCGATCACGGCGCTGCAGAACATCCCGCTGCTGAGCTACCTCGTGCTGCGCGGCAAGTGCGCCGCCTGCGGCGCGCGCATCAGCCCGCGCTATCCGATGATCGAAGCCCTGAGCGGACTCGCCGGCGCCTACGCGGCCTGGCACTTCGGCTTCGGACTCGCCGCGTTCGCTGCAATGGCGTTCCTATGGTGCATGATCGCCCTCGCGTTCATCGATTTCGACACCCAGTTGCTTCCCGACTCGATCACGCTGCCGCTGGTCTGGGCCGGACTATTGCTCAACCTCACCGGCACCTATGTCGACCTCGGTTCGGCCGTGATCGGTGCGTCTGCCGGCTATCTCTCGCTGTGGTGCGTGTACTGGGGTTTCCGCATCGTCACCGGCAAGGAAGGCATGGGCTTCGGCGACTTCAAGCTGCTTGCCGCGGTCGGCGCCTGGCTCGGCTGGCAGATGTTGCCGCTGGTGGTGCTCGCGTCCTCATTGGTCGGCGCGATCGTCGGTATCTCGCTCATGCTGTTCGCCAAGCACGGGCGCAATGTCCCGATCCCGTTCGGCCCATACCTCGCCATCGCGGGCACGGTCGCGCTGCTCTGGGGCAAGCCGCTGACTTACGCCTATCTCAAGCTGCTCTAATGCATGCCGGACCATGCCCGAACGCAGCAGGAATAGAGCGATGCCCTACGTCGTAGGCCTGACCGGCGGCATCGGCAGCGGCAAGAGCACCGCGGCGCGGATATTCGAGGAACTCGGCGCCACGGTCGTCGACACCGACGCCATCGCCCATGCGCTCACCGGTCCCGGCGGCGCAGCGATGGCACCCATCCGCGCCGCCTTTGGCGCGGATTACGTCACCGCCGAGGGCGCGCTGGCGCGCGCCCGGATGCGCGAACTGGTATTCGCCGATGCCGCAAGAAAAAGCATGCTCGAGGCCATCCTGCACCCCCTGATTCGCCGTCGCTCGGACGAGCTGGTGCGGGACGCACGCGGCCCTTATGTGATCCTGGTGGTGCCGCTGTTGATCGAGTCACGCGATTACCGCAGCCGCTGCCAGCGCATCCTGGTCGTAGACTGCCCCGAGGAACTGCAGATCGAGCGGGTCGCGACGCGCAGTGGGATTTCTGCGGCGCAGGTGCGCGCCATCATGGCAACCCAGGTATCCCGCGCAGCGCGCCTGGCGGCCGCCGACGATGTGATCGACAACAGCGGCGACCTCGCGCAGCTGCGCCGAGAAGCCGAGGTGCTGCACCGGCGCTACCTGCGACTCGCCGCAGCAGGGAAATGAAGTTGTAAATTGCTGACGAATCGGTCAAAATCCTCGAAACGAGGCTTCATCCTGGAGGACTGCTGCGATAGTGATCACCTACGAGTATCCCTTCAACGAGCGCATCCGCACGCTGTTGCGCCTGGAGGACCTGTTCGATCGCGCGCGCTTTTTTCTCGCCCGCCAGGATGCGCTCGATCATCACGCTGCCTTGCTCACGCTGTTCGAGATCCTCGAGGTCGCAAGCCGCGCCGACCTTAAATCGGACCTGCTGCAGGAACTGGAGCGGCAAAAGCAGGTGCTGCTGTCGTTCCGCAACAACCCCGAAATCTCCGAGGACGCGCTCAAGCAGATAATCTCCGAAATCGAGCAGGCGAGTTCGGCGCTGTTCAACATGACAGGCAAAATCGGCCAGTATCTGCGCGAGAACGAGTGGCTGATGTCGATCAAGCAGCGCACCGGCATTCCCGGCGGCGTATGCGAGTTCGATCTGCCCTCGTATCACTACTGGCTGCATCGCGATTCAGGTTCACGCGCCTTCGACCTGCACGGCTGGATCAACCCGCTATACCCGGTCCGCGACGCCTCCGCTATCGTGCTGCGACTGTTGCGCGAGAGCGGCAAGCCATCGAAAATCGTCGCCCAGCAAGGCATTTATCAGCAGATGCTCGGCGGCAGGGTGGTGCAGATGGTGGGCATCCGCCTGCCGCGGGATGCGGAATTCATTCCGGAGATCAGCGCCAACAAATACGCGCTCAATATCCGCTTCGCGATATTCGGTGACGACGTGCGTCCGCACAGCAGCACTTCGGACGTGGAATTCGAGCTTACCCTGTGCAACCTGTGACACGGAATAGCCGCACAGTGGCTTGCCCGCGCTGCGGCACACCGGTGCGCTGGGATGCCACGTCCCCGTTCCGTCCGTTCTGCTCCGAACGCTGCAAAATGATCGATTTGGGCGCTTGGGCGAGCGAGGAATACCGCGTGGCGGCCAAGAGCGAAGAAGACGATGCCGACGCGGCGTCGGCATAAGCCAGGCGCGGCACGCTCCGGACCGCGAGGCTGCGAGGCCGCGAGCTACCAGCTCCCGCGCACCATGGCGAGACCGTGCGCGCCGCTGCGCCAGGCGGTCTCCATGTCGCCCGGCGCCATACCGCCCAGTGCGAATACCGGTAGAGCGGCTCCCCGGGCCAGCGCTGCAAAGGATTCCCAACCCAGCGGCTGCGCTTGCGGGTGCGTGGGCGTCGACTGCACCGGACCGAGCACCGCGAAATCGAGGCCTAACTGCGCGGCGCGCGCGAGTTCCTCCGCA